>NZ_JBEXCW010000109.1:0-23681 GCF_040605435.1 Streptomyces sp. NPDC005574 | reverse complement strand
CCGCCGGCGGCACCATCAGCAAGACCTTCGACCAGCTCGGCCGTCAGCTCACCTACACCGACGCCGACGCGGCCACCACCACCACCGAGTACGACGCCCTCGACCGCCCGTCGAAGACCAGCGACACGGTTCCCTCGACGACCACCTACACCTACGACACCACCATCGACCCGCGCGGCCTGACCACCTCGGTCACCGACTCGGTCGCCGGCACCTTCACCGCCCGCTACGACGCTGACGGTGACCTGGCCACCCAGACCCTGCCCGGCGGCTACACCCAGAGCGACGAGCAGGACACCACCGGCTCAGCCACCGCCCGCACCTACACCCGCACCAGCGACAACACCGTTCTCGCGGCCGACTCCGTCAGCGAGAACACCCACAGCCAGATCGTCGCCCACGGCGGAACCCCCGGCGTCACCGCCTCCCAGGCCTACACCTACGACAACACCGGCCGCCTGACCCAGGTCCAGGACACCGGCGCCGACGCCACCTGCACCACCCGCACCTACACCTTCGACAAGAACAGCAACCGCAAGTCCCTGGCCACCGCCACCGCGGACGTCGGCCTGGACTGCACCACCACCGGCGCCACCACCACGACCAGCACCTACGACAGCGCCGACCGCCTCGTGGACAGCGGCTACACCTACGACAACCTCGGCCGCACCACCGCCCTGCCCGGCACCACCCTCGCCTACTACACCAACGACCTCGCCCAGCAGCAGACCGCCGGCACCCAGCGCCAGACCTGGACCCTCGACTCCAACCAGCGCTTCCGCGCCTGGACCACCGAGACCAACACCTCAGGCACCTGGACCCAGACCGCCGCCAAAACCAACCACTACGACTCCGACAGCGACAGCCCCCGCTGGATCACCGAAGACACCAGCGGCAACCTCACCCGCAACATCGACGGCCCCTCCGGCGACCTCGCCGCCACCAGCACCAAAACCGGCAACACCATCCTCCAACTCGCCAACCTCCACGGCGACATCACCCTCCAACTCCCCCTCGACACCACCATCGCCCCGACCGTCCTGGACGCCGACGAATACGGCAACCCCCGCCCCGGCCAGGACCCCGCCCGCTACGGCTGGCTCGGAGCAAAAACCCGCTCCACCGAAACCCCCACCGGACTCACCCTCATGGGCGTCCGCCTCTACAACCCCACCACCGGCCGATTCCTCTCCATCGACCCCGTACCCGGCGGCAACGCCAACGCCTACGTCTACCCCAGCGACCCCATCAACGCCTACGACCTCAACGGCAAGAGCCGCTGGGGTTGGGCCAGGAAGGGCTGGGGGATGGCCAGGCGAGGATGGGCGAACAGGAAGACTTACTGGGGGACCGCCAGAAGGCGCATCAGAGGTGCGGTGGAAATCGGCCGCCGGTACCAGAGTGTCGGATCGTATCTCGGTGGAAGCCTCGGTGCGGCATACGGTGTCGGATACTGCGCTTACAAGCGTCCGGGGTGGCGTTCCTGCGGCCTGCACATAGCTGGCGGTTTCTTCGGGGTGGGAGGAGTCGGAGGAAGTGCAGGAGCTGGATGGGGGTGGTACAAAGTGTTCAGGAATCGACACAAATGGTGGTGATCATTACCACTAGAGCGTAAGCGGTTCGTGTAGGCGATCGCGGCCCGCTATCTCAAGAGGGGGCGGATATCATTTTCCGCCCCCTCCGTCTATTCCATGTAATGATTTCCGGTTGCCGCGCGTGGCGGGTGACGCATCCGACGCTGACGAGAGGGTTTTTTCGATCTCGGCGACGACTCATGATCGTACCCGCCTGCGCAATCTCGCCCTCGCCGAAAAAACTACAGCTAATCCAGCAGGTCGGAGATCATTTACAGGGAAGCCCTAGCGGGTGGGCATGCCTGCCGGGCGAACCGGCAGATGTGGTCATTGCGTCTCGCCGATCAGCTCGCCCAACTGAACGACGTATTCAACTTCGTTCCAACTCCCATGAATGCGCACCAGATACTGACGTTCGGAGAATCTATATATCTCGCGACGGGTTACTTTCTTGATGTCGGGATTGTATGTCCTTGCGATCTCAAGGAGCTCCTGGAGGGCTTCCGCCTCATTCCCTTCGATGGTCGAAACCGTGCGCATCGCGGGCGGTGGGTCAAACGTGTGTGCGGTGATTATCCACTTGGGCATGATGACCTTTCCTGGGGTACGGTGACTTTAGTGAGATATGGGGTGTTTTCGAATGGTCTTCGTTAGTACCTTAAAGCGCCATTGCGCTCCGGTGGTCTACTTTAGCCACGATTTTTCGGGGAGGGTCATCTGAGGGTCCACCATCACGTGCTCAGGACGTCCCCGGCAAGCTGGGGAGTATCGCCGTGACCGGACTAATCCTGTGGCGGGAAGCGCGTCGCTGACTTCTGGAGGGGCCCGCCATCGACTACGGCGACTACGGCCCCTTCCTGCCGACGGCTCCCGAGGCACTACGGGGCCGCGCAGACGGCATGTCGCCGCGCCCGCCAGGACAGCCCGGGCGCGGCGGACGCATTGATGGCCCGACCGAACGCCCCAAAGCAAACTCCAGGTGCGCAGGGCTCGCCAAAATCAGTGAGTGCGAGTGCGGTTGCACCAGCAGGTCGGCACCGCATGGGCGGGGCGGCTGCGGTGGCGGCCGTGTTCTGCTTGCCAGCCAGCCGCTCCTGGCTCAACAGTCCAGCCGCGCGTCCGAAGCCCATCTGGGCACAGGGGCGGCAGCATAATTCAGGCGAGTGCCCCAGCAGAGCATCCCGCGTAGGGACTGCTCAGTTCGGCAGCCTCCGGGGTGCAGTTCCTCACAGCTGGAGCACCCCGCACGGCCAAAGTGTTCCCAGGTGGCATCGTCGGCAACTGCCACTCCTGCAAGACCAGTTGGCCGTGTAAGTTCCTTCTCCGGACCCTTGCAGCCTGGAACGTCTGCTGCCTTCTGTGGGCCCGTCTGTTGTTCCGTCATGTTTTGTCATGATTCGACTTCTATTCAATGTGCATGGGGTGGGCTGCGTGAAGCGGCGTGTGGTGTGGGGTGCGGTCGTTGTGGCGACCGCGGTGTCAGCAGGAGTGCTCGTCGTCACGTCACAAGGCGCCGCTCCTTCAGGGGCGGATGCGAAGGCAGCTCAGGGACCGGTCGCCACCCATGTGCGATCAACCGCGTTGCGTGCCGACGACGCTGGTCATGTGTCGCTGAGCCGGCGCGACGTCAAACCCTTCAGCATGCTGAGAGTGTCGTGGAATGATCCGCACGCCCACGTCAGCGGTGCGGTCCAGGCCCGCGTCCGGTCCGTGGGAGCGGCGAAGTGGTCTTCATGGGCGACGCTGGAGGCTGACAGCGGAGGTGGCGAGGATGCCGCGCGTAGGGCGATGCGGGGAGCTACTGGTGCTGCGTGGTTCGGTCCGTCGGACGGTGTAGAGCTCAAGGTCGGCGGCAGCCGAGCGCTGCCTGCCGGTCTGAGGCTGGACATGGTCGATCCCGGCGTCTCTGCGCGTAAGGGGATGGAGGCGGCGGCCTACGTCATGGAGGGGGAGAGCCCCGAGCCGGACGGCACTCCGACCATCCCTGACGTTTCCCCATCAGCCTCTGATGAGACGTCGGGGCCTGAGGTGACACCGTCCGCATCCCCGAGTGAGACGTCCGCAGCTCCCACTGCGCCGGCGACTGAAGCCTCCACTTCGGCTAGCGCAACGCCCCCATCCTCGGGATCGCCGACACCGTCGCCGACTGCCACGGCCGGCCCGGCGTCCACTGTGCCTCAGCCTCCCATCGTGAGTCGGGCCGCTTGGGGAGCGGACGAGTCGCTCAACAACGAGGCCCCCGAGTACGGGACGACCATAAACGCGGTCTTCGTCCACCACACGGCACAGACCAACAGCTACTCCTGCACAGACTCCCCGGCCATCGTCCGGGGCCTGCGCGCCCTGCATCTGAACCAAGGATGGAAGGACATCGGCTACAACTTCGTCGTCGACAAGTGCGGCACGATCTTCGAGGGACGCAAAGGTGGAATCGACCGCCCGGTCATCGGCGCTCAGGCCGAGGGGTTCAACACCAACACCACCGGCATCGCGGTGATCGGTACGTTCACGACCGAAGATGCCCCGGTCGCCGCCAAGGCTGCCATCGCGCGCGTCGCGGCCTGGAAGCTCGGCCAGTACAAAGTGGACCCCCTCGGGAAGGTGACCCTGACCGCGGGCAAGGCCAACGGGAAGTTCCAGCTCGGGCAGTCCGCGGTGTTCAACCGGATATCCGGCCACCGCGACGCCTACGCCACCGAATGCCCTGGCACGGTTCTGTACAACCAACTGCCGACTCTGCGTTCGTGGGCTGCAGGTCCCGTCGCCGGGCTCGCCGTCAAATCACTTACCGGCGCAAGCCTGTCGGGGAACACTTACGTGACCAAGGGTGCGGTGACCGTCAACTGGGCGGCCACCACGCCGTCTTCTTTGATCACGAAGTACGAGGTCCTCGTTGACGGCAAGAGTGCCGTCACGAAGACCGGCACCGTGACCTCCGCCGCCGTCACCCTCGCAGCCGGCAGTCACACGGTTCAGGTCCGCGCGACCCACCAGTCCGGCAAAACCAGCTCCTCGCCCGGCGTCGCCGTGACGGCGGAGAGCACCCCGCCGACGTTCACCACCAAGCCGGCCCTGTCTCTGCGGACGGGAACCGTCAACACCACCGCAGTACCGGTCACTCTGGCCTGGAAGGCAAGCGACACCGCGGGCCTGAAGGAGGTCAGTCTCACCGCCCCCACAGCGAAGACGTACGGCCCCACCACGACCAGCGCCCCACTGACCGCCAAGTCCGGCACGGCCACGACCTTCAGCCTCACCGCCCAGGACCTCGCCGGCAATACCGCCACTGCCGCCAAGAGTGCCACCCCGATGATCCTCCAGGAGACGTCCGCCGCCAAAACCGGAACTTGGGCCAAGAAGACCTCCTCCAGCTACCTCGGCGGCGCCTCACTGAGCAGCTCCACGAAGAACGCCTCGCTGAGCTGGACCTTCACCGGCCGATCCGTGGCGTGGATCGTCTCGCGCGCCTCCACCTCGGGACAGGCCAACATCTACATCGACGGCACCAAGACCACTACCGTCGACCTGAAGACGACCACCACGGCCTACCGCAACGCACTTTGGACCAAGAGCTGGTCCTCCGCCGGCAAGCACACCATCAAGATCGTCGTCACTGCGACGACTGGCCGCCCCACCGTCACCACCGACGGCATCGCCTACCTGCCGTAAGGGCCGTGGGCTGGAACCACTGATTCGAGAAGATCACAAGGCTCGTGTCGGACCTCGGTCGGGCACGAGCCTTGCGGTTGCCGCTGCCCGTCGGCGGGCGGGCCGGCTGAGACAGTCAGGAAACCCCAGCTCGTGCCGCCGTGTCACGTCTCCCTCAGTGAGGCGGCACCTCGTTGAGGTGCTTCCGAGCCGCTAGTGGCTCTGCACGGATGGTTGACCAGGTAATCGGTTGGAGCCGCGGAGCCTTCGCTGGCTACGCTCCCTGGCATGAATCCCGTGATCGACGTCCTGGCTCCTTCCGAGGTGGACTGCCTGGAGCGCCTGTGGGGGCAGCTCCTCGTCCACCACAGTCGGGAAGCGGCACACCTGGCGGCTCTTGGCGCGGTTCGTTCACCCGAGGACTCGTGGCGTCTGCGGCGGGGACAGTACCTCGAATGGCTGCAGGAGCCGCTCGCCGCCGTACTGGTTGCTCGGGACGGGAATCACCTGCTCGGCTATGCGGTCGTGCGCATCCTGGACGCCCCGGGGTCATGGCAGTGGGGGGACCAAGTCGGCGTGCTGGAAACCCTCGTGGTCGATGACGAGGCTCGCGGCGCCGGAGTCGGGCAGGCCCTTGTCAGGACCGCGCGCGAGCATCTCGCCAAGTCGGGTGTCCAGGTCATGAAGATCTCTGTCATCGCGGGCAATGATGGCGCCATGCGCTTCTACCAACAGGAAGGGGCCGTCGACTTCGTGAAGACGCTGGTCATGCCCGTCTCGAGGTGACGGCGCAGACCAGAGCGGCGCCCGCAACGATGATGTCGCCGTATCCGCGGGGGCAGAGCCCCGGCTGACCCCTCATGCGACCTTGGCTGGGTATTGAGTCCAAGTGCGGATGGGTGAGTCGGGGGCGAAGTTGGTCTTGGGTTCGGCGCGTGCGTTGCGCCAGCGGACATAGGCGGCGATGGCGGCGTTCTGCTCGGCGTGGGTGCGGTGGTCGGTGCCGTTGAGGGCGAAGTAGCGCAGGGCTGCGAACTCCGATTCGATCCAGTTCAGCCAGGATCCGTAGGTCGGCAGGAAGACCAGCTCGATGTCGTTGGCGGCGGCCCAGGTGCGGACCTCGGTGTGCTTGTGCGGGGAGAAGTTGTCCAGCACCAGGTACAGCCTCTCTCCGGGCCAGCGGGTGCGCAGGGCTTTGAGCAGGCCGAGGAACTCGCGCCACCGCTTGCGTTTGCGTATCCGGTAGTAGATCTTCCCGGTGGCCAGGTCGAGAGCGGCGAGCATGTGCATCACGCCGCCGTAGCGGTTGTAAGTGGCCCGCAGCCGGCGGGGCCTGCCGGCCGGACACCATGTTTTGCCCTTTCGGGGCATCAGGTTGAGCGGCCCGAACTCGTCGACGCAGATCACCCGCCCGTCGGTCGGTGGGGTGTCGTACAGGGCCAGGACCCGGTGCATCTTGGCGATGAAGTCCGGATCGGTGGACGCCTTCCAGGTGGTCGTGGTCTGCCAGGAGACCTTGCCGTCGCGCAGGATGCGGCGCAGGGTCTCCCGGCTGATCGTCGCAACCACGTGCCGTTCGACCAGGTGGGCCGCGAGTTTGGCCAGGCTCCAGGTGGAGAAGGCGGCGACGTTCCAGTCGGCGGGGGACGTCCGGGCGATCAGTCGGATGTGCTCGCGCACCCGCTCACTGATCGTCTGGGGGCGTCCCCCGCTCCATTTTGGGTCCAGCGCGTCGAACCCCCGCTCGTTGAAGGCGTGGATGACGTCGCGCACGTAGTCCTCGCTGACCTGCATCAGCGAGGTGATGTCCTTGACCGTCTGGCCCTGAGCGGACATCAGCACCACGATCGCCCGCCGCAGCCGGACCGGGTCCTTCGCGGTCCGGCTGATCCGCTGGAGCCGACGCCCCTCGTCCATGCTGACCCGCCGGACGAAAACACTCGGTCGACGTCCCACGACCACCTCCAAGATCGAGTCCTGGAAACAGTCTGCTGACCACCGGGCAGCACGTCGATTACCCGGTCAACGATGCGAGCCGAGCCACTAGCAGCAGTTCCCCGCCTGCGGCTTGGAAGCCCTACTTCGCTAGGTCAGCCGCCTGAGCCTCATATCCCTCTCACTGACCGAGGATGCCGTGCCACCTCACGGAGCAACTCGGCGCCGTTGCCCCGCCGATGAACGGCGACAGCCGCATCGTAGAGCTCCTACGGCACGAGCGGCGTCAGCCGAAGGTCGGGACGCCGGAAATTGTCAGGTCGGGCCTGTCGCGTACAAGCCGTACAGGGTGACGCCATCGCCCGCCGGCATTCAACGAGATGTCGGCGCTCACCTCGACGACAAGGTCTGGCTCGACGAGGTGGGGATCGAGAGTCTGCGTGCTGCCCCAGCCTGCTGAGAACCGGCGCCCTGTCCAGGGGTGTCGGCCAGTTCGCGGCTGAAGTAGACCTCCGACGCTTGCAGCGAGCTCAACGGACAGGGGAGTGGTGCGGCCGATGAAGCAGAGACGGCCTTCGGCATCGAGCCGGCCGAGCAGCAGGCTGGACGGCGCGTCCATGCGGCCGGTCACCGCTCCGACGATCGCGTCGCTCGTGTGACGAACGCACTGGGGAAGTGTCGGTATTCGAGAGTTGCAGTAATGGCCGGTGCCGGCGCGGGGCAACCAAGCTGGTCACAGCCGCGGCACTCACCTCGCCTCGACTTCGTGCCCATCCAAACCGGCATCGCATGGCTCCGAGGGTCTAACTCTCCGCAACCGCGGCGGTGCGCGGTCAGGCGGCGGTGAGGTGGAGTAGTTCGGGAACGCCGGGCGTGCTGCTGTAGGGCCGGAAGCGGGGGAGGAGGGCTTCGACGAGGCTGGTGCAACGGGGTGCTCCGATGCGGCGGGCCAGGAGCAGGGCCTGTGTGGCGGCGGCCGCGGCGGGCTCGGGTTCTTTCTGGTCGAGGTGGCTGGCGGCCTGGTAGGTGAGGAACACGCCGCGGGTCTTGTCGCGTGCCACTGGCAAGAGCTGTTTGCCTTCGGTGATGAGCTGGTGGGCGCGGCCGGTGTCGCCGAGGTCGAGGAGGGCCTGGCCGGAGTCGACGGCGAGGTCGGCTTCGGACACCCAGGAGCACCAGCCGGGCCGGTCGGCGCCAGCGTCACCGAGGTGCTTTTCCGCTGCGGCGAGGGCGCGTAAGACGGCCTGGCGGTCGTTCTGCGCTGCGAGGGTGCGGGCGAGGCGGAGTTGGAGCAGGCAGCGGGCGGCCGGGTTCTGCGCCCGGGTCAGGGCGTGGTTGAGGATGCTGGCGGCGGTGGTGTGGTCCTGGCGCCAGGCGGCCTGGTAGGCGAGATCGCCCAAGAGGCCTGCCCCCATGTCGTGCTCGCCGGCGGCATGCGCGTTGTGCAGGGCGGCGACCCAGTACTGGCTGGCGGGGGTGTGCTGGCCGAGGTCGAAGCGGTGCCAGGCGACGGTCTGGGCCAGCGAGGCGGCCAGCGTGTGCAGGCGCCTGCCGGTAGCGGGGGAGTAGCGGCCGTGTTCGATCAGGTCGGTCACGGTGGCCAGGTAGGCGTCGAGGAGCAGTGCGGTGTGCTGGCGCTGCTCGGTAGCCAGGCCGGCCAGGGGCTGGGTGGTGTTCTCCAGCAGGGTGAGGAAGTCGCCGTCGACGGCCTTGCCGTCGCGGGCCTGGGCGAGCGCGCCGGTGGGGCCGAGTGCCCAGTCCGCGGCCAGCGCGGACAGGGTGCCGCCGGAGATCGTCAAGAAGGTTCGGCGGTCCATCGCTGTTCGCAGGGCCTCTCTAAGAGCGGACACAGAGCTGTGGGGTCCGAGCGGGACCACGCCGTCGGAGGTGGCGGGCAGCCACTTCGGCCAGTCGTCGGCGCGGACGATGTCCGCAGGCCAGCCAAGCGCTTCGGCGATATAGATCTGCGATTCCTCGTTGGGTTCGACACCGCGTTGCCATTTACGCACCCGCGCCTCATCCGTGCCTGAACGCAGACCGCGCCGGCCGGCAGCAGCACGGACGCCTGCGGCGAGATCCCGCTCCGACATGCCGGCGGCGATGCGTGCGACAGCGAGAGGGTGACGGTGGGCTTTTTCCACCTCTCCATCCAATCACTCTATGCACTCGTCTGGTGACTTCCTGGCAAGGCGGGACCTCCCCGGGACCTCCCTCAACCAGTCGACTGAGTCGAACAGTTGAGCCCAGCATCGTGTTACTGAAGCACGCGGCAGCAGCACTTTTTGGGGTGTGGTCTGCCGTCGGCTTATGAGGAGGCACTATGCGGACCGTGCTGGTCACAGGAGGTGCGGGCTTCATCGGCTCGCACTTCGTCAAGCGTCTTCTGCGCTGTGAGGACATCGCCAGAATCACCGTTCTGGACGCCCTGACGTACGCGGGGCACGTAGAAAACCTCGGGGAGGCGTTCCTTGATTCGAAGATGGACTTCGTCCAGGGCAACATTCTCGACGCCGGTTTGGTGGATTACCTCGTGGCCCAGCACGACTACGTCGTCCACTTTGCCGCCGAGTCCCACGTCGACCGCTCCCTTCACGACGCGGGTAACTTCCTGACCACGAACGTGCTGGGCACCCGAACGCTGTTGGACGCCGCCTGGCGGCTGGGAGTGGAGAAGTTCGTCCACGTCTCCACCGACGAGGTGTACGGGCCGCTGCTCACGGGGACGGCAGACGAGTCGGCACCGCTGCGGCCGTCTGTGCCCTATGCAGCGTCGAAGGCAGCCAGCGACCTGGTAGCCATGTCGTACTTCCAGACCTACAGCGTGCCGGTGTGCGTCACCCGCTCGTCGAACAACTACGGCCCCTGTCAGCACCCGGAGAAGATCATCCCCCTCTTCGTGACCCAGCTGCTGAAAGGTGAGCCAGTCACCCTCCACGGCCAGGGCCAGCACGTGCGTAACTGGCTGCACGTGGAGGACAACTGCGCCGGCATCGAACTCGTCCTGCGCTCGGGCTCGCCGGGTGAGGTGTACAACATCGGCGGCGGCACGGACCTGTCCAGCAAGGCACTGACGGGCGAGCTGTTGCGAATCTGCGGCAGCGGCTGGGACAAGGTCAGGTACATCCCGGACCGGCTGGCCAACGACCTCCGGTACGCCATGGATTGGTCGAAGCTCGCCGCCCTCGGATACCAGCCCACCCACGACCTGCAGGCGGGGCTCGAAGAGACCGCTGACTGGTACCGCCGCAACCCCGACCGGTGGGCGCCGCTGTCGCGCAGCCCGCTGCCCGCGATGCCCTCCGTGCGCCTCGCCCCGTCGCTCCAGGAGCCGCAGCGTGCCTGACCAGACCCCGCCGCGCCGGATTCTCGTAACCGGCGTCGGAGCCAACCCTGGCATCGGCCTGTGCCGCAGCCTCCTGCGCCTCGGCCACCAGGTCGTCGCCGTCGACGCACATCCACTGGCTCCGGGCCTCCAGTTAGACGACGTCGTGCCGCACGTCATCCCGTGCGCCGATGACCCCGACTACCCCGACACCCTGGCCAAGCTCTGCCGCGATCTCACCGTAGGCGCGATCGTCGTCGGCATCGAGAATGACCTGCCGCCGCTGCTCGATCTGCGGCCCCGCCTGAACGCCGAGGGTGTACGCCTGTGGCTCCCGGATGACGAATCGGTGCACGACTGCATCGACAAGGCCCGCTTCCACCGCGTCCTCACCCAACACGGCATCCCGACCCCCCAAACGTGGACTCCTGGGAGCCTGGACCTAATCCCCGCCGACAGGCCGCTGGTCGTCAAGCCGCGCGGGGGCCACGGTGCGCAGAACGTGCACATGGTGACGTCCAGCCGGCACGCCCGCCTGCTGTGTGAGCTGGTCCCGGCCCCCATCGTGCAGGAACGCGTCTACGGCACCGAGTTCACCGCGGACTGCCTCGTCGACCGCGACGGGCGGGCTTCGGTGATCCTGCGCCGCCGCGACCTGGTGAAGGCCGGACTTTCCGCAGTCTCCACCACGTTCGAGGACGCCACCGTGCGCAACCTGGTCCTGAAGACGCTGCATGCCGTCCGGGCGGCCGGGCTGTGCTGTGTACAGGGCTTCGTCAGGCAGGACGGCTCGGTCACCATCACCGAGTTGAACGTCCGCGTCGCTGGCGGATACGCGCTGACCGAGGCCGCCGGAGCCGACCTCGTCGGCCAGATGGTCAACGGCCTGTTCGGCCTGCCGGTCGACCACGACCGCCTCACGTACCGCGTCGGCAGGTTCCTCACGAACTACGTCGAAACGCTTCGCGTCGGCGACGCCGCCGAACTCGCCTTCCTCACCGCTTCGAAGGGAGCAGCATCGTGACCACCTCTACGAGGCCCGACGCCAGGCGCAACGCCAGCCCCTACCTGTACGGGCAAGAGGCCGCCGCAGTGGCCGAGGCCCTGCAGTCCGGGCAGTACGGGCACACCAACGTCACCGAGGAGTTCGAACGCCAGGTCGCCTCCTTCCTTGGCGTGGAGGACGCCGTGGCCGTCGCCTCCGGCACCGCGGCCCTCCATACGGCCCTGCTCGCCGCCGGGATCGGCCCGGGCCGCGAGGTGATCGTCCCGTCCATGACGTTCTGTGCGACCGTCCAGGCGATTCTGGCCGTCGGCGCCACCCCGCGCTTCGCCGACATCGACCCCGCCACGCTGTGTGTGACCGACCAGCTTGTCATGGAAGCGGTCGGCGACAGCACGGCCGCCGTCATCCCGGTGCTGTTCGGCGGCCGGGCCGTCGACCTCACCGCCATCCGGGACGAGCTGACCGCGCGGAACATCGCCGTCATCGAGGACGCCGCGCACGCCTTCGGCTCGCGCAACGGTCTGACCAGGGTCGGCGCAAGCGGTGACCTGACGTGCTTCAGTTTCGGCCCGATCAAGAACCTCACCTGTGGCCAGGGCGGCGCGGTCATCCCCCGCACCCGCGAGGAAGCCGACGCGATCCGCCAACTCCGGCTCCTCGGCGTCGTCCAGTCCCAGGCCGAACGCGCGCGCACAACCAGCTACCGCGTCGAAGGATTCGGCCTGCGCTACCAGATGTCGTCCATCAACGCCGCCATCGGCCTGGCCCAGCTGCCCCACATGAGCGACATCGAGCGCTCCCGCCGCACCCTGTGGCAGACCTACCAGCACACCCTCGCCGACATAGACGGCGTGACGCTCATCGATGTCGGCCCCGACCGCTCCGTGCCCCACCTGTGCCAGGTCCGCGTGCCCCACCGCGACCAGGTGTTCGCCGCACTGCGCGCTCAGGACATCGGCGTCGGCGTCCACTACCCGCCCAACCACCTGCAGCCCGCGTTCGCCACCTGGCGGCGCCCCCTGCCGGCCACCGAACAGGCCGGCCAGGAGATCCTGACGCTGCCCTTCCACCAGCACCTCACCGACAACGACATCGACCAGGTGACCACCGCCCTGCATAAAGCCCTCAAGACCGCTGGAGCCGCATCGTGCGCAAAATCCTGACGGTGTGCCTGGGCAATCACTGCCGCAGCCCGTTCGCCCAGATCGCACTGGCCCACAGGGGCGGCACCGACCTGGAAGTCCGATCAGCGGGACTGATCGGGAAATGGCAGGACCAGCCCGCCAACGAGTCCATGGTCAAGGCGGCCCGGCGCCTGGGCCATGACCTCACCGGGCACCGCGGGCAGCAGATCACCCTGGAAACGCTCAGCTGGGCGGACATCATCTTGGCGATGGATACCGCCGTCCTCGACACGCTCCGGGCGATCTGCACTCAGGCCAACGACCCCAAACTCGCCCTGTACCTCGGTGACCGCGACGTCTCCGACCCCATGGGACAGGATGACGCCGCGTTCAACGACTGCGCCGTCCTCATTGAGGCAGCAACGGCGCTCCACGTCGGCCGGCCGCCCCAGTAACCGGTTGGTCCGACGCGGCGGAAAGAATCTCGTCCACGAGCCTGTCGGCCGCGTCCGGACGGCCATACCTGCGGGCCCGCTCCGCCATCGCCCACCGAAGCTGGGCATCGGCAAGGAGCGGGCCCAACGCGTTTCGCACCTGATCCGCCGTCACCGCGCCTTCGAGCGCGACCGCGGCCCCGGCCTTCTGCAGATGCCTCGCGTTGTGCGCCTGCTCGTTGCCCGCCGACGACGCCAGCGGCACAAACACCGCCGGCTTGCCCAACGCTGTCAGCTCCGCCAAGGTCCCCGCACCACTGCGGGAGATCACCACATCCCCGAGCGCCAGCACATCCGGCAGCTCCGGGCCGACGAACCCGGCCAGGTAGTACCGGCCTGCGAGCTCGGCGGGCAGCCCGGCCGCCCGCGCCCGCAGTCCCTCGAGGTTGGCCGGCCCGCATTGGTGCACCACGTTCGCCTGCTGCAGCAGCCACGGCAGCACCTCGCCGACCAGCTCATTGATCTGCTGCGAGCCCTGCGCGCCGCCGGTGACGTACACGGTCGGCAGCTGCCGCTCGAAACCCCACAGCTGCAGCGCCTGCACCGCCCTGTCCGCATTCCCGGACAGCACTTCCGGCCGCACCGGGTTCCCCGTCACCACAGCGACCTGCCGCGCCGACTCCGACAGCAGCTCTAGCGTCGACTCCGACGACACGCAGATCCGGGCCGCCGACGCCGCCAGCTTCCGGTTCGCCAGCCCCAACCTGACCGTTTGCTCATGCAGCACCAGGGGGCGACGGCACATCCGCGCAGCCAGGCCGGCCGGGACCGCCACATAGCCGCCCGTCGCCAGCACGACATCCGGCCGGAAACCATCGATCGCCTTCCGGGCCTGCACCACCCCGAGCGGCACCCGCGCCATATCCCGCACGTTCGCCGGTGACGCCAGCTTCAGAGGATTCTTCGAGCGGCGGATCTTGCCCGTCACCACGCTGGTGAACGCGATGCCCTCGGCCGGGGCCACGTGCGCCTCCAGACCCTCTGCCGTCCCGATCCACAGCGTCTCAAGCGCCCTGCCCTCGGCAACGAGCCGGGCCTGCAGCGTACGTACGGCGGTCAGCGCCGGGTAGGTGTGTCCACCGGTCCCGCCGCCCGTGACGACGAGACGGAAAGAGGCGCTGTTCATCGGGGCCGCTCCAAAGCTGGCGGAGATCAGACGAGTCGTCACAGTAGCTGCTGCGGAACACCCTCTCGCCCGCCGCGCACGAATCCGCGCCACTCGTCGTCCCGGCGAACGAAGCCCCCTTCCCCCGCAGCGACTTCACCCGCCAATCGAGCGCTCTGGAGGTGGTGTGTGGCACCGTGGACGCAGGCGTGGTCCGTCGCTCCCCCCGTGGTGGCGGACCATGCCTGTCTACGTGGCCGACGGCGCCGGGCTCCGGAGGCAAGGCCTCCTCGAGGACCTGCCGCAAATCGGTGTACATCCGCAGCCGCACCCCGGGCTGGCCGGGGTCCCGGGTGGTGCGCTCGGCGGTCGAGGTCCCCCAGGTTTGGGCGATCGCCGCCTGGAAGGCGAGGACGGTGTCATCGTCGAAGCCCGCCACGTCGATGACGAGCTGGCCGGGTTCGCACAGGTGCGCTTCTCGGATCGGGTCCACGTCTGTCAGTACGTGTTCGTGACCAGCCAGGGATCTGTTCAGGCTCGGAATTCACCCGACCGGGCGAGTTGTCAGTGGCGACGTCTACCGTCCATTGCATGACCGATTCGCCGAACTCCTCTGAGAGTGCATGGGTGTTGGAGGCCACCATTCGGACAGCGCCGGCCGCCGATGCTCAATGGCAGGAGCAACTCGACAGGCTCCGGCCAATCGCCTCGTACCACCCGGAGACCCAGACGTGGCATGCCCGCCTCGGCGCGCTCGACCTGGCCGGCGTGCAGATGCTGCAGGCCCTCTTCGACGCCGCCCACGTCCACGGAATCGAGGTGTGCCTGACGCCAGTGGCAGTCCCGGCGTACTGGAAGGGCCCCGCCTTCACAAGAGAGCCGAACGTGGCCGCTCTGCTGGAGGCGCAGGCCGATCGCGGCCGGCCGCTCGGTCAGCTGCCTTTGGCCTGAGGCGCCCGCGCGGGTATCCGTCTGGCGGCCTGGGCGGCGCATCGTGCGCCGGCACGGATAGCGTCAGTTGGTCACCCTAAAGCGGCGGAACATGTCAGGGAGGAACTGCCGCAGAAGGGCCTGGGCGGCATCAAGACGCTTGAGTTCGTCGTGCCCGAAGCGGAAGACCCCGTACTCCCTGAGCTTAAGATCCCGGTCAGCGGCGACCATGTCCGCGTACTTGCCCGTATCCGGAGTGCGGCCGCGGTCGCGGGTGTAGTGCTGGGATCCGTCGACCTCCAGGACGACCCGCTGTCCATCAGGCAGCAGCAGGAGGAAATCCATGCGGGAGCGCAGCAACGCCTCGGTGCCGCGCTCCCGAACGGTCCTGTGGTCCCAGTGCAGCCACACTTCGGGCAGCAGAGAATCCGCTGCTGGAGCGCCACCGGCCGACTCACTTGGACATCAGACGACGCCGGCATCCCCGGCCTCTTCGACTGCTACGCCCTGAACGTGTCGGGCACCACCGCCTGGGCCTGCCCATACACGGACTTCCCGCTCGTCGAGATACGCCCCGACCGCACCCATCGGCCCCTGAGGGTGTGGGCGAACCGCGTACGAGGCACCAAAGCGGCGGCAGTCCACGGTGAGCGGGTCGCCTTCTACGGTGGCTACGGCGAAGAGCGGGACCGACTCGCCCACGGAGAGATCATGGAAACATCCGTCGAGCCATCGGACGTCGGCCTGCTCACCCTGCCCGATGGCTCTGCCCCCGGCCGTCGGCGGGTTGTCGGCCGAGGAGGCAGGATCTACGTCCAGGGATGAGCCGTTCACCACGTGGGGCGTGTTCGACCTCAGCAGCTGATCCCCCTTCTGACCTCGCAGGGAGCAACGTGCCGCCGTCCTTCGTCCACCGGATCACCAAGTACGACCCTGCAGACCGTGATGAACACGGCCACTACACCGGTGCCGAGGAGGCGGTCAGTGACCATGGGCTGGTCGAAGCCGCGTACCTCGCGGCGATCGCCGCCTTCGCGGAGGCCTCAGGCATCGATCGGCTGGAGATCCGCGAGCCCGCAGTCACCGGGTTCGTCCACTTCGGCGTGGAGCCGTCGGATGGGAGACACGGTCTCGGCGAACTCTTCCCGCCCGACCTCTCCGGCTACCACGACGGGGCCGAGGTCTCCCTTCCGGTCGCTCTGGAGCTGGTCCGGGGCATGCTCCGCGACCAAGGTGCCTGGTGCCGTCTGGAGGCGGGGGACGTGTTCACCGTGCATGTCGGGTGGGACCAGTACGTGTATGTGGGCAGCAACCGGCTCTGCGCGGACGCTGTGGCCCGTACACGGGAACTCGGTCTCTTCCCGGAACCGATGGCGACCTCCCCCTACGCGGCGGAGCTGGAGGAGCCAGACGTGACGGAGGCGGCCAACGAGGGGTTCTGGGCGCGTGCGCACCGTGCTGGCCTCACAGAAGGCGGTGCTCCTGGAGGAGGGCTACGTCCGCAACGCTGCACGCTTCCACCGCCTCACGCCGCAGAACCTCGACGCGGTGCGTACCGGTCTCAGCCCGCGCGCCCTGCTGACCGTCTGGCCGGACCTGAACCCCGATGTCGGCGCAGTCCTCGCCACGCTGCCAGAGGAGAGATCCGCGGAGTTCGTCTGGGAGACACAGGGCGGGACGATCAGACACGCGGTCGTCGACGACACCGAGTACCAAGAACTCGCCACCCTGGTGGTCGACGCCCGAGCGGCCTGCGCCCTGCCCGTATACCTCGACGAACGCCACCCACTTCTTTGCGCCGCCCTGCCCGATAGCGACGGCGTACTGCGCGCCCGGTGGTGACCCCGTTCACATCGGTTGGCCACAGACCATTCGTCCGTTGAACGGAATGTCGGATGATGAGGCTGCTCTCGGAGGTCATGTGCAGTTGTTCTTCGTGGACCAGCGCCGGGTCTGGAAGGTGGGTGCGGTCGCGGGTCGGAGCTATGCAGAACTGAGCGATCTTTTCGAGCGGCGCCGACTGCCCCGGGGCACCCCGATCCTGCCCGATGACACGATGCGTCCAGTCGAACCGCTGACCAGTTGGTTCCGGGCGATGGGGCTCGCGGGCCGTGATGCGAAGACGATGAAGGCCTACGCGTACACCGCGTTGATGTTGTTCAACTTCCTGGCCACCGTGGCCGCGATTTCGCCTCGGCGAGCGAGGCGGACCTGCTGGAGTTTCGGTTGTGGCGGCGGGAGCAAGCCGAGGGGACGGTCGGACAGGCCGCTTGGGAATCGAGCTCAGCCGGAGATGCGCCCGCTGTCTCGTGAGACATCTAAAGATCTGGAGAACCGGGGCTGCGGTGGCCGAGCCGGCGCAGGTCCGCTGAGCGGGTTCCGGCGGGCTGGAGATCGGCATAGGGGTGGAGGCGGGCTCCGGCGGTCCCGTCCGTGAGGGTGCGCTGGGATGCGGCGGGTTGGGCGGGTGTCGGGGCGGGGGAGGGGCGGCCGAGGAGATCGAGGGCGGCCTGCGGGCCGTGGTCGCGGCGGGCGGCGGCCACCTCGTCCAGGTTCCACACCATCTGTCCGACGACCGTCCTGCGCGGTCCGCGGGCCTCGACGGTTCCCCGCACCAGCAGGAGTCCGTTGTGGACGACCGTGTGGGCGCACGCTTCGTGGGAGTCCTCGAAGAAGGCGATGTCGACCATGCCCGCGCCGTCTTCGAGCGTCACAAAGATCACTCGCTTTCCACTGGGGATCGGCGGCGTCTGTGTGGAGGCCCGCACCCCGGCGACGAGAACGGTCTGACCTGGAACCATCTTTTTCAGGTGAGCGGCGGCGGTCGCACCGAGCTCACGCAGCAGGCGGTGATGGTGGTCCATCAGGTGATGTGTGACGTCGATCGACAGCGTCTGCAGCTCCGCGTCCAGCTTGTCGCGGCCGGTCATCTCCGGCAGGCCGCTCGGTTCCGCTGTCACAAGCTCCCCGCCCAGCGGCAGCTGCCCTTCTGCTGCTGTGCGGTGGCGGGACTGGCGGTGCAACTCGGTCGCCTGCAGCAGCAGGTCCCGCCGCGTCAGCCCGCCGGCGAGCGGGCCGAGCGCTCCGATCTGGATCAGGCGCTGCGCGAGCGGCAGGGACGGACGGCACGCTGCCACAGATCCTGCAGACCGTTGTACGGCTGGCCGGCTACCAGCCGCGCGCTCTCCGCCTCGCTGATGCCCTTCACGGTGGAGAACGCGAGCCGCACACCCCACCCCTGCTCCGTTTTCTCGACGCGGTGCTGGGCGCCGGAGGTGTTCACGTCGACGGGCAGGACGGGCACGCCGTGGCGGCGTGCGTCGGCGACGATGACGCGCATCGGCCACATCCCGGGGTCGTGCTCGAGGAGCCCCGCATAGAGGAACGCGGGGTAGTGGGCTTTGAGGTAGGCGGACTGCAGGGCCGGGACGGCGAAGGCGACGGCGTGCGCGCGGCAGAAGCCGTACGCCCCGAACTGGGAAATGATCTTCCACACGTCGTCGAGGACGTCCGTGGCGTAGCCGCGTTCGCCAGCGGTGCGGCGAAACCAGGCCTCCACCTTGGGCAGCCGGTCGGGGTCGGCGAGGGCGCGGCGGGCAACGTCTCCGGCGGCCCGGTCACAGCCGGTCATCCGAACCAGGATCGCGATGATCTGTTCGTGCCAGATGACCACGCCGTAGGTGTCGTTCAACACCGGCTCCAGGTCGGGGTGCGGGTAGCGCGGGGCCGCTCCGTGCCGGGCGGCGATGAACAGGGCCGGCATGCCCCCCTTGACCGGGCCGGGCCGGAACAGGCTGATGTCCGCGACGACGTCCTGCATGTGGCGGGGCTGGAGTCTTCCGACCAGGTCCTGCTGGCCGGGGGATTCGAGCTGGAAAAGGCCAACGGTGTCGGACGCCTGGATGAGCTTGAACGCCAGCGGGTCATCAAGGTCGACGTGGTCGGGGTTGTCCAAGTCGAGAACGCGGCCGGTGGCCCGGCGGATCTCGGCCACCGCGTGGGCCATCGAGCTCTGCATCCGCACACCCAGCACGTCGAGCTTCAGAAGGCCGAGATCTTCGACATCCTCCTTGTCGGCCTGCAACATCGAATATCCGGCCGGAGTCGGCTGCACCGGAACGCGGTCCAGCAGCGATGCATTGGAGATGATCACTCCGCAGGGGTGCATGGCGTACCCGCGCGGCAGGGCGTCCAGGCCCTCCGCCAGCTCCCACAGCGGACCGAACTGCTCGGCTCGGCTGGCGACTTCGCGGAGCTCCGGCAGCTCCGCGAGGGCGCCGCGGATGTCGCGGGCCCGGATGTGCGGGAAGCTCTTGGCGAGGTCGCCGATCACTTGGGGCGCAATCCCCAGAGCGAGTCCGGTGTCCCGTAGTGCGTGCCGGGCCCGGTAGGTCTCGGGCATGCCGGTCACCGCGGTCCGCTCCCGTCCGAACCGCTCGATGATGGCGTCGTACACCTCCAGTCGCCGCTCGGACTCGACGTCGAGGTCGATGTCCGGAAGCGACGTACGCCGCTCACTCAAAAACCGTTCGAACAGCAGCCGATGGTCAAGAGGGTTGGCGGTGGCGACGAACAGCGAATGGTTGACCATGGAGCCGGCGCCGGAGCCGCGTGCGGCGACCCGGATTCCGAGCGTCCGGGTGTCCGCGACCACTTGGGCCACGGCCAAGAAGTACCCCTCGAAGCCCAGCCGGCTGATGACCTCCAGCTCGTAGTCGAGCTGCCGCGCGGCGCGCACGTCCCGGTCCAGGCCGCGGGCGACCATGCCGGCCTCGCACCGCTGGCGCAGCAGTCGCATTGCCGACCCTCGCTCGTGGGTGGCGCCCACGACGGACGGTTCGGGGAAGTGCGGCCGCCCCAGCCCGAGGTCGGTCGGGGTGAGGGTGCAGGACTGGCCGGTGGCGGCGGTCTCGGCCAGCAGGCGTACGGCCCGGGCCCGGTCCTCGCCCACGGCCCGGGCGATCCGTTCGGCGGCTGCGGCCATGGTGGCGGGATCCTTCAGCCACCGCTCGCCGCCGTCCAGGCGCCGGCGGTCGACCGGCCGCAGCAGCCGGGCCGCATCGAGCACGTCGGCCAGCCGGTACTGGCCGGGGTCGGCGTAGCGGACCGCGTTCGACAGCACTGCGGTAACGCCGAGTTGGTCGGCCAGGCCCACGGTCCGCGCGGCCAGCCGCAACGAACCGGGGCCGGTGCCCTGTCGGCCCAGATGTACGGCTTCCAGACGCAGCCGCTCTCCGGCCAGCTCACGCCACGGCGCCAGCAGCCGCTCGGCGACGTCAGGGCGGCCGGCCGACAGGGCCCGCGTCGGCTCGGCCGAGGGGCCGAGCAGCACTATGAGGTCCTGATCGGCGTACTCGCGCAGGACCGGCCAGGACACGACCGGCGCAGCCCCGTCGGCCTCGGCGTGCGCGGCGGACACCAGACGGCACAACCGGGCCCACCCGGCCGCGTTCTGCGCGAGCAGAGCGATCCGCAGCGGCGGCTCCATCACATGCGCGCCACCGCGCACGGGCGTACGCGGCCGTCCGGCAGCCGGATCCAGCGCGGTGAGTGGGGCGACGGCGACGTCGACACCGAGGACCGGCCGGACGCCGTCGGCCGCGGCGGCGGTGACGAAGCGGACGGTGCCCGCGACGGTGTCCCGGTCGGTCAGCGCGAGCGTCGTCATCCCGCGCTCGGCGGCGCGCTGAACCAGGGCACCGGGCAGGGAGGCGCCGTAGCGGGCCGAATAGCCGGAGGCGACGTGCAGATGAGTAAATCCACTGTGCCGCACCTCCGTCTCTCGTGTGCCCGCTGTGACCTGCGCCCCTTCAGGCCTCAACCATAATCGATAATACGTTCGATTACGTGGAGGGAGTCGTCCCCGTGTCGCGCGAGAGGGCCTTGACCAGTGATGACTACCGGCGCAGCCCGCGGTGATATCCCCCGCCTCAGCAAGCGCCTGCCACCGGATCCGGGGGGCTGCTCTGTAACGCCCGCACCGGGTGCTGACCGGGATGCGGGGCTACCTTTCGCGGGCGAGGCTGGTGCCATGTTCGAGCGCCGAGTGATCGTCTACCCACCGTCGGAAGCCGGCGACTCGGGTGTGTTCGAGTGGCAGGGAGGCGTGCCAGAGCTGTGGGCACCCTGAGCAGGCGTAAGGGGGCGCGGGGTGCTGGGGAGCGGGATGTGGAAGCGGTCCTCGACGAGCTCTACACCACGCCGCCTTCCGATTTCGTCGGCCGCCGTGAGGAGCTGGCCGCCGCGGCCAAGGCGGCCGGCCACGGCGAGGATGCCCGCCGGATCCGTGCCTCCCGCCGGCCCACCCTGGCAGCCTGGGCCGCGAACCTCCTGCTGCGCTCCCAGCCACAGGAGAGCCAGCGGTTCCTGGAACTGGGGCAGGCTCTGCGCGAGGCATACGCCGCCCTGGACGCCTCGGGGATCAATGAGCTGTCCGAGCAGCGGCGGCGCATCGTGGCCGCCATGTCCCAGCAGGCTGCGCAAGCCGCGCAGGAGGCTGGCCACCGGCTGTCGACTGCAGCCCAGCGGGACGTCGAGTCCACCCTGCGCGCCGTGCTCACCGACCCGGACGCCGCCGACCAATGGGCCGGCGGCCGCCTCGAGGCAGCACTCACCCCGCCCTCAGACTTTCCGGGTACGGCCCGGCCGGCCGGCGTTGCGCAGAAACCGCGGCGAAAGGTCCTGCAGCTATCGGTGCGGACGGGGGCGAAGGACGAACTCGCCGACCGGCGCCGCCAGAGGGACGAGCTGCTCGATCAGGCGCGAACGGCAGCCGACGAGGCCGCGCAGCGGTTGCGCGACGCGCGGGCCGAACAGGCCGATGCAGAGGCGGCACGGCAGCGGGCACGCGAGCGTCACGACCAGGCCCAGCAGCAGGTGTCCGCCGCCGAGCAGCACCTGCAGCAGGCACAGCAGGAGCTCCAGGAAGCCAGCCAGGAACAGCAGGAAGCCGAGGAGCGCGGCCATGCGGCCGCTGACGCACACGCCCGGGCCACACGGGAAGCGCGCGAGGCGGAACAGGCGGTGAAACGCCTCAGCGCACCCAGCAGATAGAGGGGACCCGGACACCGATGCGGCCCGACACCGTGTGGTGAACAGGACCCTGGTGTGCTCCGCTCGCCTCACCCGGCGCGCGCTCTAGCTGCACCAATGCCAGCGTGGATTACACACGCATTCGTGCCGGATGCGACGACGAAGCTGGCAGGAACGGGGTGCGGAGATGGCACGCGCGATCTGGACGGGTGTGATCACGTTCGGGCTGGCCACCCTGCCGGTCGGCCTGTTCACCGCCACCGGCGACCACACGGTCCACTTCCACCAACTGCAGCGCGACACCGCCGACCGGATCCGCAACCGGCGGGTCAACGAACGCACCGGCCAGGAAGTCCCCAGCGAGGACATCGTCAAGGGCTACGAACTGTCAGAGGGCCAGTACATCGTCGTGGAGCCCGACGAACTCGACCAGATCGCCCCGGGCCGCTCCCAGACCATCGACATCACCGACTTCGTCGACCTGGACGCGATCGAGCCGGTCTACTTCGACCGCACCTACTACATCGCCCCACGCGGCAAGGAATACACCAAGGTCTACGACCTACTGCGCACAGCGCTGGCCGAAGCCGGCAAGGCAGGCATCGCCACCTTCGTGATGCGCGGCAAGCAGTACCTCACCGCGCTCCGCGCGGAGGACAAGGTCCTCATCCTGCAGACCCTCCACTGGGCTGACGAGGTCCGTGACCCGGCCAAGGAACTGCCCGACCTGCCCTCCGGCCGCGCCGGCAAGGGCAAGGAACTGACGATGGCGATCCAGCTGGTCGACGCCCTCAGCGCGCCCTGGGAGCCCGGCCGGTATCACGACACCTACCAGGAGAAGGTGCGGGAGCTGGTGCAGGCGAAGGCCGAGGGCCAGGAGATCACCCTGGCCGAGGAACCGCCCCAGGCCACCAACGTCGTCGACCTGATGCAGGTCCTGCAGAGCAGCATCGACCAGGCCCAGGGCGCCGCGGAGAAGAAGCCGCCGGCACCGCGGCGGAGGAAGGCAGCCGCGCGGAAGACGGCGCGCCAGGCGCCGGCCAAAGCGCAGGAGAAATCTGCCCGCAGGAAGGCCCCACCGAAGGCGGCCCGCGCATCAGCGGCGGGCCGGGGGCAGGGCGGAGGGAAGCGCGAGCTGCGGCAGCTGAGCAAGGCCGAGCTGTACCAGCGGGCCACCGAGCAGAGCATCACCGGCCGTTCCAAGATGAGCCGCGAGGAACTCATCGACGCACTCGCCCGGGCCGGGCGTCGCCGCAAAAAGAGCGCCGCTTGATCGGATGCTCGGCTAGTGCTGTGACCGCGTAGGTTCGCCGGGTTGGGTTGGGTCGGGCCGCCGCTTTCGAAGATCGCATCCGAAGCTCGTGTTCCGGGCGGATCCATGGCCGGCGTTCGTGGACGGAGCGGAGGCGACGGACGGTTGATGACATGACCGGCGCGGCTCCCCCGTCACGGCGTCGCGGGTCTGGGTTCCCCGGGTCCGCGCACCGCCGCCTCGTGGAGCTTCTCCATGT
>NZ_JBEXCW010000108.1:0-24172 GCF_040605435.1 Streptomyces sp. NPDC005574 | reverse complement strand
GCTCGCTGGGCTCATAACCCAGAGGTCGCAGGTTCAAATCCTGTCCCCGCTACTGAAGGCCGAGGGCCGGAATCCGAAAGGGTTCCGGCCCTCGGTGCGTTCGCCCCTCCGTGCGGTGCTCCGGTGCGCGCCATCACGGCCGATGTCACCCCGGGTGAGCGGTCGGGAGCCCTGTGCTGAGCGGCTGTGGAACCGCCCCCACCAGTGGGTTTCCTGATCCCGGGTCAACTCGCCCGTTTTCCGCCGCTCATGACCCGAAAGTTCCGTCTGGAAAGTTTAATGATCAAGCCGAACACCTTGGAAACGGGTGCCCGGGTCTATTAACGTTCGATAACGCAGCGCGGTCGTCCCAGCCGTCACAAGGCGGCTCCGCGCGCACGCGCCGAATCCCGCAAGGGAACCGGGGAACCACACCTTGGGGTGAATCGCATGTGAACCGCCGTTCGGCACGGTGGGTTTACGCGCGTAGGAGACCTTCCTGCTCCGAACCCGTCAGCTAACCCGGTAGGCGAGAAGGAAGGAAAGGAGCACGCCCACGTGGCGTCCAACCCGCCTGCCCCGCATGCCCCGTTCGTGCCCAGCCCGCGCAGCACCGAGCCCTTCGGCTCCGGCGGCCTCCGCACCGACGAGGGTCCGTGGGAGGAGTGGAACCCCACCGAGGAGTCCCTCCGTCCCGTACGTGGCCGGCACCGCGTCTCCAAGCAGCGCGGCGGGGGACTCGCCCGCAGCTCCACCGTCCTGGGCGTCGGCGTCATAGCCGCCGTCGGCGCGGGCGGCATGGCCAGCGCCAACACCGGCAAGCCCCCGGTGTCCATCTCCATCCCCGACCTCCCCTCCGTGGGTTCCCTGCTGTCGCACGACGACACCTCCCCGGCTGCCGACCAGGCCGCCGCGACCGCCCTGAGCAGCGTCGGAGTGACCTCCGCCGACACGGCGCGGGGTACCACCGACGCCGGCGAGGCACTGCGCAGCCGGATCATGGCCCAGGCCGAGCAGCAGCAGGACCAGGTCGACACCAAGGCCGCCGCCGTCGCCGCGGCCGCCGCCGAGAAGCAGGCCACCGCCGCCGTCGCCAAGGCGGAGAAGGCGGCCGAGGCCAAGGCCGCCGCCGCGAAGGAGAAGGCGGAGCAGGCGGCCGCGCAGAAGGCCGAGGCCGAGCGCCTGGCCGAACTGGCCAAGCAGTACACGCTGCCGACCTCCTCGTACACGATCACCTCGACCTTCGGTCAGGCCGGCTCCATGTGGTCCTCCGGCTACCACACCGGCCTCGACTTCGCCGCGCCCACCGGCACGCTGATCAAGGCGATCCACAGCGGCACCGTCACCGAGGCGGGCTGGGCCGGCTCCTACGGCTACCGCACGATCCTGACCCTGGACGACGGCACGGAGCTGTGGTTCTGCCACCAGTCGTCCATCAGCGTCACCGCGGGCCAGAAGGTCAGCACCGGCGACGTCATCGGGCGGGTGGGCGCCACCGGCAACGTGACCGGACCGCACCTGCACCTGGAGGTCCACCCCGGCGGCAGCGCCGACGGCATCGACCCGATGGCCTGGCTGCGCGGCAAGGGCCTCACCCCCTGACCTTCCGCCCTCTGGACCCCGGCGGTCCCGACGCCAACCCCCCGGCGTCAGGACCGCCGGTTTCCCCATGTTTACGGGGTCTTTGCGGCCGACGCGGAATGGGGCACTCCGGGCCGGGCGTTGACGTCGAGCATGACTGCTCTTCGCAAGCTCGGCTCATCCGACCTGGAAGTCTTCCCGCTCGCCCTCGGCGGCAACGTCTTCGGCTGGACCGCCGACGAGGCGACCTCGTTCGCGGTGCTCGACGCCTACACGGCCGCCGGCGGCAACTTCGTCGACAGCGCCGACTCCTACAGCGCCTGGATCGAGGGCAACCAGGGCGGTGAGTCCGAGACCGTCATCGGCAACTGGATCAAGGCGCGCGGCAACCGCTCCGACGTCGTGATCGCCACCAAGGTCAGCCAGCACCCGCAGTTCCAGGGCCTGTCCGCGGCCAACATCAAGGCGGCCGCCGACGCGTCGCTCCGCCGTCTGGGCACCGACCACATCGACCTGTACTACACGCACTTCGACAAGCCGGAGACCCCGGTCGAGGAGATCGTCGGCGCGCTCGACGAGTTGGTGAGGGCGGGCAAGGTACGGCACATCGCCGCCTCCAACATCTCCCCCGAACGCCTGCGCGCGTCACTCGAGTTCTCCGACCGTGAGGGCCTCGCCCGCTACGTGGCGATCCAGCCCCACTACAACCTGGTCTCGCGCGACACCTACGAGGGCGAACTGCGCGGCCTCGCCGAACAGTCCGGCCTGGCCGCCGTCCCGTACTTCGCGCTCGCCGCGGGCTTCCTGACCGGCAAGTACCGCCCCGGCACGACGGTCGACAGCGCCCGGGCCGGAGCGGCCGGCAAGCACCTGGAGACCGAGCGGGGCCGCCGCGTCCTCACGGCGCTGGACGAGATCGCCCAGTCCCACGACGTCCCCGTGGCCACCGTCGCCCTGGCCTGGCTGGCCGCCCAGCCGACCGTGGCGGCGCCCATCGCCTCCGCCCGGACGGTGGAGCAACTGCCCGCCCTGCTCGGCGTGGCGGACCTGCGCCTCGACGCCCCGGAGGTCGACCGCCTGACCGAGGCGTCCGCGTGAGGCGGCGGGCCGCGGGTGAACTGCGGTAGGGGGTCCGGTCGGGACCGGCGGCGCATCGGTACCGGCTATGACCGGTACGGGTTGTAGGCCGGGTACGGGACCATCGGATGTGCCGGGGCGGGGCCGCCGTACGCGTTGCCGCTGGGGGCGGGGCTCGCGCTTCCCGCACCGCCGGGGACGGGTCCGTACGGGTATCCGTATCCGGATCCCTGGCCGCCGCCGTGGCCCGTCCCCGTCCCGGCGATCCCGTAGCCGTAGCCGTACACGGGCCAGGGCTGCGTGGTCACCGGTACGGGCGGAGCCGTCGCGCGCGCCGCGTAGTCCAGGGCGGGGCGGGCCACCTCGCGCCGCCGCCACAGCTCTTGGAGCAACTCGCCCTCCCGGACGGCGAAGTCCGGGTTCGCCCGTCCGCTGCGCCCTCGGTGCCGCAGGAACGCCAGCGAGGTCGCGTACGCCTCGTACCGGGCGACCTCCCGGGCCGCAGGTCGGCCCAGACGGCGCCGGGCGTGGTCGCGGGCCAGCCGCCGGGCCCGCATCGAACCGAGCGCGTACGGCTCGGCCGGGGTCAGCCAGCCCGCCGCCACGTAGGCGGGCAGTTCGGCCCGCACGGTCCGCAGCTCGCGCTGCCGCGTCCAGATGACCAGCCAGGTCAGCAGCCCGAACGCCGGCACCATGAACGCCGCGTACACCGCGAAGAAGCCGTACTCGCCGAACTTCGACGAGCCGTTCCAGATGGCGTGCATCCCCATCGCGAGCAGCAGCCCGGTCAGCGGCAGCGCCACCCGCCGCAGCCGCTGGCGCTCCGCGCACAGCGCGGCGACCCCGAAGCCGATGCCGGTGAGGACGGTGAAGAGGGGGTGCGCGAACGGCGACATGACGACCCGCACGAAGAAGGTCGCCGCCGTCACGGAGGCGATACCGCGGTCGCCGGTGAGCTGGTCGGTGCCGAACGCGGTGCCGAGGTAGAGGATGTTCTCGGTGAACGCGAAGCCGGTCGCGGTGACCCCGGCTATCACGACCCCGTCGACGATCCCGGTGAAGTCCCGGCGCCGGAAGAGGAACACGAGCAGGACGGCGGCGGCCTTCGCCGACTCCTCCACGACGGGCGCTATGACGGTCGCGCCGATGGTGTCGGCATTCGACGGATCGGCGGTCGCGGTGGCTATCCATCTGGTCGCGAAACTGTTGGCGACGATCGCTATCAGCGCCGCCGCGCAGGCCCCCCAGGCGAACGCGAACAACAGGTTGCGCCACGGCCCCGGTTCGACGCGGTCCAGCCAGCGGAAGGCGGCCATCAGCAGCGGCACGGGCAGGACGGCGAGCCCGAGACCGACCAGGAACCCCTCGGTGCCCGTCTGTTTGCGGACGAGGGCGAGGATGACGAGCCCGGACAGCGTGAGCAGGGTGATCAGCGCGCCGTAACGCACCCAGGTGCGCTGCCACCAGTGCGCGTGCCGCAGTACGCCACCGGCGGTGTCACGGGGATGCGTCGGGTACGGGGGACAGGTGGCCACAACATTGACCCTAACGAGGGGAGGGCGCCGCCCGCGACGGTGCGCCGTGCCGCCCGCGGGAACGGGCGGCGGGGCTCAGGCGCCGGTGGGGGGCTGGTCCGTGCGGTTGTCTTCTCGCTGTACGCGGCGGCAGAGCAGGTCGTTCACGACATGACCCTTCTCCAGTCCCTGGCCCTCGAAACGGGTCAGCGGCCGGAAGTCGGGACGCGGCGCGAAACCGCCGTCGGGCCGTGTGTTCTCGAAGTCCGGGTGCGCGGTCAGCACTTCGAGCATCTGTTCGGCGTACGGCTCCCAGTCGGTGGCGCAGTGCACCATCGCCCCAGGTCTGAGCCGGGTCGCGGCCAGCGACAGGAACTCCGGCTGGATCAGCCGCCGCTTGTGATGGCGCTTCTTCGGCCAGGGGTCGGGGAAGTACACGCGCAGCCCGTCGAGGGAGTCCGGCGGGAGCATCTCGCGCAGCAGGATGATGGCGTCCCCGTTGGCGACGCGGATGTTGGACAGCCCCTGCTGTTCGGCGAGGGCGAGCAGATTGCCCTGGCCGGGGGTGTGCACGTCGACGGCGAGGATGTTGGTGCCGGGGTCGGCGGCGGCCATCCGGGCGGTGGCCTCGCCCATCCCGAAGCCGATCTCCAGGACGACGGGACGCGCGTTCCCGAACAGTTCGGCGAGGTCGATGACCCGCTGCCCGTCGATGTCCAGCCCCCACGCGGGCCACAGCCGCTGGAGCGCCTCCGCCTGTCCCGTGGTCACCCGGCTGCGCCGCGGCTGGAAGCTCCGGATCCGCCGCTCGAAGTGCGACCCGGCGGGATCGGGCGCGGGCCCGTCCGGGAAACGGGGTTCGCCCTTGGCCCGGAGGTGCCGCACGGAGGCTCCGGGGGCGAGCAGGGGCGAGGGCTGCCCCCCGGACGGCCCCCCGGACGGAACGGGAGCGGGCCGGGAGGCTTCGGAAGCGTTGCGGAAGTCAGACACAGTGCGCCCGATTTTACGTGCTGGGCGGGAGGCGGGACGGGCCGGGCGCCGGGCCCCTTCCGAGCCGGCTCGCGCGTCAGGCCGAGCCCAGCACGGCCAGGGTCCGGCGGGTTACGTCGCGGGTGTGCTCGACGGGGCCGGACCTGGTCGGGCGTCGGGTGGCTCCGGCGGCTGCGGCGCGGCGGCGGAGCCAGGGCGGCCTGTGCGGTCAGGGCCTGCCGGACGGCGCCCGCGCCGAATTCCGGGTCGGGCCGAGCTACGGACGGCTAGGGCCCGGCGGGGGCCTCGCGTGGGTGCTCTGCGAGGCCCCGGGCCTGCGCGGGCGCCGGGCGGCTTCCGTGTCTGGGCGAGCCCGGGCGGTCGGGGCCTGCCGTGTGTGCTCGGCGAGGACCCGGGCTGGGCGGGCGCCGGCCCGCTTTCGCGTCAGGCCGAGCCCAGCACGGCCAGGGTCCGCCGGGCGACCTCGCGGCCGATCGGCAGGGAGGCGGTCGCCGCGGGCGAGGGCGCGTTGAGCACGTGCACGGTCCGGTCGCCCTCGCGGATCAGGAAGTCGTCCACCAGCGTTCCGTCCCGCAGGACGGCCTGCGCCCGCACCCCCGCGGTGGCCGGCACCAGGTCCGACGCGTCGACCGCTGGCAGCATCCGGCGCACCGCCGTCGTGAACGCCCTCTTCGACACCGACCGGCGCAGCTCGCCCGCCCCGTACCGCCAGTGCCGTCCGGCTATGCGCCACGCGCCCGGCCAGGCGAGGGTCCGCCCCAGTTCCCGGGGCCGCACCACGCCCCAGTCGTAGCCCTCCCGGGCCAGCGCGGGCACCGCGTTGGGTCCGACGTGCACCCCGCCGTCGATCCCGCGGGTGAGATGCACCCCGAGGAACGGGAACGCCGGGTCCGGCACCGGATACACCAGTCCCCGCACCAGCTCGGGCCGCGCCAGCGTGTAGTACTCCCCGCGGAACGGCACGATCCGCATCCCGGGGTCGTCCCCGGTGAGCCGGGCGACCTCGTCGCAGTGCAGCCCGGCGCAGTTCACCAGCACCCGCGCGCGCACGACGTCTCCGTCCCCGGTGAGGACGGCCACCCCGAGGCTCGCGCGCCGGTCGACCCGCACCACCCGGGCCCCGTACCTGATCTCCGCCCCCGACGCCTCGGCCAGCCGCCGGGCGACCCCGGCGAAGTCGCACACGCCCGTCGACCCGACGTGTATCGCGGCGAGCCCCCGCACCTCCGGCTCGTACTCCGCGATCTGGGAGCCGCCCAGCTCCCGCACCGCGATGCCGTTCTCCCGGCCGCGCTGCACGAGGGCGTGCAGCCGGGGCAGCTCCGCGCGGGCGGTGGCGACGATCAGCTTGCCGGTGACGGCGTGCGCGATGTCGTACTCCGCGCAGAACTTGATCATCTCGGCGGCGCCCCGCACCGCGTACCGTGCCTTGAGCGAATCGGGCCGGTAGTAGATCCCGCTGTGGATCACCCCGCTGTTGCGCCCCGTCTGGTGCCGGGCCGGCCCCGCCTCCTTCTCCAGCACGGTGACCCGTGTCCCCGGCGCGGCACGCGTGATCGCATACGCCGTCGACAGGCCGACGATCCCCCCGCCGATCACCAGCACGTCACAGTCGTACGCGATCTTCCGCACCTGCACCACCTCCCGGCTTCGATAGTGCACTGTGCCACTGACAATGCCCTCAAACCCGGGAACGCCCCCGCGTCCCGAAGCGATCCCCGCCGGCTACGCCGGGGCCATCAGAAGCGGCCGGGCCCGCTCCCGCAGCTCGACCACGCGCGGCTCGTCGCCGTACGGCTCCAGCCGGTGCAGCAGGTCCTTCACGTACTCGGTGGTACGCGCCGAGGAGATGCGCCCCGCGACCTCCACCGCCCGCACGCCCTGCTCGCACGCCGCGTCCAGATTGCCCGACTCGAGTTCGGCGACCGCGGACACGACGAGCCTGAGGCCGTGCGAGCGCACGAACTCCTCCGTCGGCTTCGACAGCGCCTGCTCCGTGAACCGGCGTACCTGACGCGGTGCCTTCAGATCGCGGTAGCACTCCGCGGCGTCCGCGGCGAAACGGTCGTAGGAGTAGAAGCCGAGCCACGTGGGGTCGTGGTCACCGTCGCGGGAGCGCTCCAGCCATCCCTCGGCCGCCTTCAGGGCCGCGCCGGCCGCCTGGGCGTCACCCGCGCGTGCGTGGGCGCGTGCCTCGACCAGCCGGAAGAAGCTCATCGTGCGCGCGGTGGCGAGGCCGCGGTTGCGCTCCAGCGCGGCCTGCGCCAGATCGACGCCCTCGTCGCCGAAGCCGCGGTAGGTCGCCTGCAGCGACATCGACGCCAGTACGTATCCCCCGAGGGGCACGTCGGCCGCCGCGCGCGCGAGGCGCAGGGCCTGGATGTAGTAGCGCTGGGCGGCTTCCTGCTGGCCGGTGTCGAAGGCCATCCAGCCCGCGAGGCGGGTGAGCTCGGCGGAGGCGCCGAACAGCGCCCGGCCGACCTCGTCCGAGTAGGAGCCGAGCAGCAGCGGCGCGGCCTCCACCCGTAAGCACTCGGGCACCATGGACGAACGCCAGTCGCCGCCTCCGTACTTGGAGTCCCAGCGTCTGGCGTCCTCCGCGGCCTCCCGCAGTTTCTGCACGTCGCTGTGGCCGACTTTGGCCGGTGCGCCGGAGCCCTCCGCCGGGCCCACCTCGCGCGCCACCGAGCTGTCGGCCGGCGTTATCAGCCAGCGCGAGGCGGGCGTCGCGTAGGCGCTGACCGCGAACGAGCCGGCCAGCGACTGCCAGATGCCGCCACCGCCGGCCCGGCGGCCGGCGAGGTCGAGACGGTAGAGATCGGTCGCCGACCGCACCGCCTGGCCGACGTCCCGGGGGAAGGCGAGGCCCACCTCCGGCGCGGGGTCCGCGTCCGCCAGACCGATCTCGTGGAGCGGCACCGGGCGGCCGAGCTTCTGTCCTATGGCGGCCGCGATGAGGTGCGGCGCGGCACCCTGCGGCACCATGCCCTTCGACACCCAGCGCGCCACGGACGTCTTGTCGTAGCGAAGAGTCAACCCGCGTTGAGCGCCAAGATCATTGACGCGACGCGCGAGTCCTGCGTTGCTGATTCCCGCGAGGGCGAGAACGGTGCCGAGTTTTTCGTTCGGCCCGCGTTGCTCCCTGGACATGCGCCACCCCTCGACACAGACGGCTGCCGCGCTGGCATAACCATGCGGCATTCGTAAACCCAGCGTAGTTCGCCGCATCCCAAGCGTTAAGGGGCATTGTTCCGGTTGGCGGGATTGTGGTCCGTACTTGAACGGCCCGGCAGGTACGGACCGTTGCGGCGTGCCCCCGCCGTGTGGCCGTGCGCCCGTCCGTGCGCTCTACTCCGGCCACCCCGGGAGCGCTTGCATGGATCGTGCGTGGGTCGGCCCGCTGTACTGGATCCAGTGGGCTGGGGGACACCGCCGCCTACATCCCCGCGGGCGGCGGACCGGTCCGGGGGGCGAACTCCGCCTCCCGGACTGCGCGTCGGCCAGGTGGTGGACGAAGCGTGTACGGAGCGTGTGCGCGCTGCGTGCGCGGCCGTACCCCCTTGGCCGATTTGGCCGAAAATCGACCCTGCCTTCTGCGGGTGATCAGCCCTCTCACCACGGAACTTGAGGGCGCGTTAGGCGTTTTCAGGGAGCGTATCGGGGGCGCATTCGCGTCGCAGCAGCCCTCCCCGCAGGTCGATTCCCTTGCCCCCCACCGGCGTTCGCCGTGGCACGGGGGCGCCCTCGGGGGCGCAATCCACGGAGCACAAGCGACTCCACCGCCTCTCTGCGGCGCGTTCTTCATGGCAGCATGGTGCCGAGTTCGTACGGTGCACTGGTTGTCCACAGGCTGTGGAGGCGTCGATGCGGTGGTTGGTCGGGTGGAGCAGCACCTCCGCTGTGGCCGCCGGAATCGGCTCCGCCGGGGCCACCGGCCACGACGGCGAGACCGTGCATCCGGTGGGATCCCACCTCCTGTGGGGCGACCCCGACCCGCTCTGGGCGGTCGGCGACTGGCGCCCCGACGAGGTGCGGGTCGTCCAGGCCGACCCGCAGACCCGGGTCGCCGTCCTCGGCACCTGCGGCGCGAGCGACGAGCAACTGCGCGTGGGCCTGTTCGCCGCGCGCGGGGGCGCCCTGCGCCATCTGACGGCCTGGCCCGGCAGTTACACGGCCCTCGTGCAGGTGGGGCGCAGGATCACCGTCTGCGGCGATCTCGCGGGCGCCCGCCCCGTGTTCTACGCCCCCTGGGCCGGCGGCACCGCCTACGCGACGGCCGCGCTGCCCCTCGCGGACCTCATCGAGGCCAACCTCGACTTCGGCCACCTCGCCGCGCTGCTCGCCGCCCCCGACGTGCCGGCCGCGCTGCACGACTCCACACCGTATGACGGGGTGCGGCGCATTCCGCCGGGGCATGCGCTGATCCTGCGAACCGGCGCGCGCGAGATCGCCGGCTACGAGCAGGTCGCCTCCCTCGCCGTGGCAGCCCCCTCGGCCGACCCCGACAGCGCGGTCGACGCGGTGCGCGACGCTCTGGTGGACGCCGTACGGGCCCGCCTCTCGGCCCCGCGGCACGTCCCCGGCGCCGACATCGACCCCGGCCCGGTGCCCGGCATGGGACCGGCCGAGCGGCGCGCCGCGCGCGGGATGCCGGTGCCCGGCATCGGCGCCGACCTGTCGGGCGGCTCCGCGTCCGCGACGCTGGCCCTGCTCGCCGCCGGCCTGCCCGGCATGCCCGGCACCGTCCTGGGCCACGGCACTGGCGCGGGCGAGCGGCTGCTGGCCGTCACCTTCAACGACCTGGCCGTCGCCGGGCGCGAGGCCGAACTGGAGCGGGCCGGCACGCTCGCCGCCAACCCGCGTCTGCACCACGTCGTGGTGACCGGCGGCGAGGACACCCTCCCGTACGCCGATCTGGACGGTCCGCTGACCGACGAACCCGGCCCCTGCCTGGTCACGGCCGGCCGCCACCGCGCCCGCCTGGCCTCCGGCAGCGCGGACCACTTCACCGGATACGGCGCCCGACAGGTCCTGGACGCCCACCCCGCGCGCCTGGCGGACCTGCTCATGGACCGCAAGCGGCGCCACCTCGTACGACCGGTCGCCGCGCTGACCAAGGCGGACGGCTCGGTGCTCGTCCCCGCGCGCGTGTACGGCGCCGCCCGGCGACTCGCCCGGACGCCGTACCGGACCGGCCTGGAGGAGCTCGCCGACCGCCTGCTGCGCCGCCGCTTCGACGACCCGGGGGGCGCCGTGGACGCGTCCCTCGCGGCGCTCACCTGGGCCCGGCCGGGCCCCGCCGCGCGCTGGCTGACCGGTGAGGCACTGGCTGAAGTATCGGTTCGCCTCCAGGGCGCGACCCTCCGCTCCGGAGTCGGTCCCGGCCAGCGGCCGGGCGACTTCCGCGCGCGTGCGGCACTGGCGAGACACGCGGCGGACCTGCGCGTGCTCGAACAGGCCGCCGAGATCCGCTTCCAGCGCCTGCACGCGCCGTTCCTCGACAACCAGGTCGTCCGGGCCTGCCGCGCGCTCCCGGAGGCCCTGCGGGTCAAGCCGGGCGCCCGCGCCGAGATCCTGCGCACGGTCCTGGAGGGCGCCGGGGTCACCGACCTCCCGCCCGGCTGGGGCGCCCCCTCGGGCGCGTCGGCGACAGCCGCCGCGCGCACCGGACTGCGGGTCGCCGCGGACTCCCTGCTGGCCCTCTTCGACACCCCGCTGCTCGCGCAGGCGGGCCTGGTCGAGGCCAGGGTCGTCCGCAAGGCGCTGCGCTCGGCGGCGGCGGGCGAACCCCTCCCCCTGGACGGCCTCGCGGACCTCGTCTCCCTGGAACTGTGGCTGGGCCGCCTCCTCGCCCGCCGCGGCACCTGCTGGACCGGCACCCCCGCCCGCGCCCGCGCGGTACCGGCGGGCATCACACCCCAGCGCGGAGCCCTGGGCTCGGGGCCCGGGGCCGCGGGGGCCACCGGCGGCGGGGTGGTGCGGGTACGGCAGGTGGGCGGGGCCGGGTCGTAGAGGCACCGGCGTGCGTGCGGGCCGGCGCACACCCCTCGGCTCGCGTTCCGGCGGGCCGAACCGGGGCGACCTCGGCCGGACCCCTGTCGTCCTGCACCGGACGACGATGAAGCCGAACCGGGGCGACCTCGACTGGACCCCCGTTGTCCTGCACTGGACGACGATGAAGCCGAACCGGGCGACCTCGGCTGGACCCCTGTCGTCCTGCACTGGACGACGATGAAGCCGAACCGGGCGACCTCGGCTGGACCCCTGTCGTCCTGCACCGGACGACGACGAACACGGCCCAGTCCCTCACCTTCCCGGCGACAATGACCCGGTGCGGTACAGAATCCTGGGCGTCACCCAGGCAACGGACGAACAGGGCACCCTCGTGGCCCTCGGCGGCGCCCGCCTGCGCGCGCTGCTCGCCGCCCTCGCCCTGCGCCCCGGCCGCGTCACCGCGCCCGACACCCTGATCGACGAGGTCTGGGCGGACGACCCGCCCCAGGACGCACCGGCTGCCCTCCAGGCTCTGGTCGGACGGCTGCGGCGGGCCGTGGGCAAGGACGCGGTCGCCTCCGGACCCGGCGGATACCGCCTCGCGGCGGCCCAGGACGAGGTGGACCTGTTCGTCTTCGAGCAGCTCGTACGGCAGGGCACGGCCGCCCTCGACCGGGACGACCCGTCCGCCGCCGTCCATGCTCTGCGCACCGCGCTCGCCCTGTGGCGCGGGCCCGCCCTCGCCGACCTCGCCGACCGCACCGCCGCGACCCGCCCGGAAGCGCTGCGCCTGGAGGCCCTCCGCGCCCGGATCGACGCGGAACTGCGGGTCGGCCGCGCCCAGGACGTCATACCGGAACTCAGGGAACTGACCGAGGCGCATCCGTACGACGAGCCGCTGCGCCTGCTCCTCATCCGCGCCCTGCGGGACACCGGCCGCGGCGCCGACGCCCTCGCCGCCTACGAGAGCGCCCGCCGCGCCCTCGCCGACGGCCTGGGTACCGATCCGGGGCCCGCGCTGCGCGCCCTGCACACCGAACTGCTCGGCAGCCGTCCGGACCCGCGCGCTCCGGGAACCGCCGGTCCCGTTCACCCGGCCCCACGCACCGCCCTACGCCCGGAGCGGACCGGCAACATTCGTCCCCGTCTGACATCTTTCGTCGGACGGGAACCCGAACTCGTCGCCATCCGTTCCGAATTGCACAGGGCTCGTCTCGTCACCCTCACCGGACCGGGCGGCTCTGGCAAGACCCGTCTCGCCGAGGAGGCCGCGGCCCGGTTTCCGCACGCGTGGCTGGTCGAGCTCGCTCCGCTCGACCGGCCGGAGGCGGTGCCCGGCGCGGTGGTCAGCGCCCTCGGTCTGCGCGAGACCGTGCTGCTGACCAGCGAGCTGTCCGCCCCGCAGGACGACCCGGTCGCCCTGCTCGTCGAGTACTGCGCCGCGCGCAGCGAACTCCTGATCCTTGACAACTGCGAACACGTCATCGAGGCGGCGGCCCGGCTCACCGAGACGCTGCTCACCCGCTGCCCGGGGCTCACGATCCTCGCCACCAGCCGTGAACCCCTGGGCGTCCCCGGCGAGCTGGTGCGCCCGGTCGAGCCCCTCCTGCCCGACCAGGCGCACCGCCTCTTCGCGGAGCGCGCGGCCGCCGCCCGCCCCGACGCCGGCACCGTGCTGCGCGACACCGAGGCGGTGGACGAGATCTGCCGCCGCCTCGACGGACTGCCGCTCGCCATCGAACTGGCCGCCGCCCGGCTGCGGTTGCTCACCCCCCGGCAGATCGCCGACCGGCTCGACGACCGCTTCCGCCTCCTCAGTTCCGGCAGCCGCACGGTCCTGCCCCGCCAGCAGACCCTGCGCGCCGTCGTCGACTGGTCCTGGGAGCTGCTCGACGAGCGGGAGCGGACCGTGTTGCGCGAGGCGTCGGTGTTCGCGGGCGGCTGGGACCTGGCGGCGGCGGAGGCCGTGTGCACCGGGCCCGCCGCGGACCTCGTCGGGGCCCTGGTCGACAAGTCCCTGGTCGTCGCCACCCCGGTCGATCAAGGCGAAGCCGGCGGTTTCGGCGGCATGCGGTACCGCATGCTGGAGACCATCCACGAGTACGCCGTCGAGCGCGCCGCCGAGACCCCCGGGCTGCGCGCCGCCGCCGAGCGCGGACACCGGGCGTGGGTGCGCGCGCTCGTGGAGGAGGCGGAGCCGAGACTGCGTTCCGCAGGGCAACTCCCGTGGATCGCCCGCCTGGAGACGGAGCTGGACAACATCCGCGCGGCCCTGCACCGCGCGCTCGCCGCCGGCGCCGAGGCGGAGGCCACCGCCCTCGTGCTCGCGGTGGGCTGGTTCTGGTGGCTGCGCAACTACCGCCACGAGGGCGTGACCTGGCTCGACCGCGTCCTGCGCCTGGGCGCGACCCTGGACGCCGCCGGGGGCGAGACTCAGGCGCCCCCGGGCCCCGGCGAGCGCGCGCCGGAGGACCACGTCAGCCGCCACGACCACGGCGACCGCCACGACCACGGCGACCGCCTTCCGACGGACAGGGACGGCAGCCCTTCCGCCCTTCACCCCACCGCCGCCACCGACACCCCTGACCCCGCCGACAGCCCCGACCCCGTGGACGCCTACCTCGCCGCCCCCCACGAAGAGGCCCGCCATCCGCTGCACCTCGCGCGGATGGACCTGCGGATGATGCAGCTCTTCCTCAGGTCCGAGGTCGAACCGCTGGACGGTCTGTTGGACGAGCGGCTGCGCCGGTACATCGGGAGGGTGCGCGACTTCTTCGCGCGCGGCGGCCCGCGGTCGGCCCGGATGCCCGGCATCGTCTGGCCGCTGACCGCCTACGTGCTGGCCGGCTCCTCGGACGTGCGGGCCGAGATGGACCTCGCCGTCGCCAACTGCCGTGCCCACGGCGACGACTGGGCGGTCGGCGTCACCCTGATGTTCCGCACGCACATGGTGGTCGACTCACCGGGCGGCATGGTGGGCGTCGACGACGACGTGGCGGAGCTGCGGGTGATCAGCCGGCGCGTCGGTGACCGCTGGATGCGGGCCCAGGTGTGCAGCGCGGCCGCCGAGGCGGCGATGGTGCGCGGCCGCCTCGACGACGCCCGGGGCGAGTACGAGGAGGCACTCCGGCTCGCCTACGAGGTCGGCGCGCACGCCGAGGCGCCGTTCCTCCTGGCCCGCCTCGCCGAGATCGCGTACCGCGGGGGAGACCGTGCGGCCGCGCTGAGCGCCCTGGACGAGGCGAGCGTCGCCGCCGGCCGCTACGGAGTCGCCGACACCCGGGCGTTCGTCCTGCTGGTCCGCGCCCAGATCGCGCTGGACGAGGACGACGTCACCGCCGCGCGCGAACTGTCCCGGGCGGCCCGCGCGGAGACCGGCCACGGCACGCCCCCGCCGCAGTTCATGGCGATGCTGGACTCGGTGGACGCCATGGTCACGGTGGCCGAGTCGGGCCCCGAGCACGGACTGCCGAAGCTCGTGGACACGCTCCGCGAGGCGATGGAGCGGCGGTGCGCCGACGCGGTCGTGGCGGCGCTCGTGGACGGCACGGCAGGGCTGCTCGCCGACCTCGGCGACTTCCCGACCGCGGCCCGGCTGCTCGGCGCCGCCCGGTCCCGGCGCGGCGGCGATCCGCGCCCCATGCCCGAACAGACGCGGGCCGAGCGCGCGGAGGCCGCCGCACGCGCCGCGCTGGGCGCCGGGCTCTACGAGGCGGAGCACGCCAGGGGAGCAGCCCTCACCACCGACGGCATCCTCGACGACCTCGGCGAGGCACTGCGCAGACATCCCGCCGAACAGAAGGCAGGACAGCAGGCGGGACCGGCGGGACAGGCGGAACACGCCGAACGGGCCGAAACGCCCGCGCAGTCGGACCGGGTCACGGATCGCAGGTGAACTTCGACTCGGTCCAGTCCGCGAGGGCCGGCGCGTCGAGGTGGCCGTGCGGCCGCACCACCAGCCGGACGGTGGTCCGGCCGTCGAGGCTCACATGGACGGGCACCGCCGCCTCGCCGCCCCCGACCGGGCCGGAACTCCACAGCGGCACCCCGTCGGCGTAAACGGAGAAGGTGACCGTGCCGAGGCCGAACGTCAGGTCGTCGACGCCGACGAGACCGTCGTAGCCGGAGCACCGGCGGTTGAGGTCGACGGTCACGGAGGAGTCGCCGCGCACGGTCACCCCGCGCGTGTACCGCGTGCCGGCGATCGACAGGTCGTACCGCTGCCAGACCCAGCTGCTGCCGCGGAGTCGGATCTCGGGCTTCGTGCCGTCGCCGCCGACGTCGTAGGTCAGCTCGCTCAACCGGTAGGAGACGGGGGCAGGCGCGGGATCGGGGGCGGGCGGGGGCGTGGGGGCGGGCGACGGGGTGGCCGACCGCTCGGGCGCGGGGGTACGGGTGGGGGCCGGTCCCGGCGTCCTCACCGGGACCGGCGCGGGCAGGGACACGGACGAGACAGTCGGTGAGGGCGTCGGCGTCGGCACCCGACCGGGCGTGGCCGGTGCCTCCGCCGCGAGCACCGGCGGATTCGGTCCGGGTTCCTTCGTCGGCGGCGCGGGCGTGTCCTGCGCCGGCTGGACGATCGGGGAGGACACCGGCGGCTTGGAGTCCTGCTTCCTCTCGGGGTGGTCGCTGCCGGCCAGCGCGAGCGCGACCGCCACGGCCACGCCCACCGCGACGACACCGGCCGCGGCACCCGCCTTCAACGGCGCCCCCAGCCCCTCGGAGGCCGCCGCTCCGGCGCCCCCGCCGGAGGAGCCCCCGCTCGCCCCCGCGGCCACCCCGGCAGCGCCCGCTCCGGCTCCCCCGGCGACGAGCCCGAGCGCCTTGGCGTACCCGGCGGCGCCGAACCAGCCGATGACCGCCACCGGCACCACGGCCGGGATGCCGCCTGCGACCTCCTTGAGCTGGCCCGCGGCCAGCCGGCACTTGGCGCACTCCTCCAGGTGCTTGCGCAGACCCCGCTCGGCGCGGGTGCGCAGGCTGCCGCGGGCGTAGGCGCCGAGCCGGTCGGCGTGGCGGGCGCACTCCTCGTCACCGGCGAGGGTGGTGCTGACGTGGGCCTGGAGGTAGGCCTGCTTGAGGCCCTCGCGGGCCCGGCTGGCGAGCACGCGGGTGCCGTTGGCGTCCAGCCCGAAGAGGGTGGCGACCTCGCTGGGCGACTCGTCCTCGACCTCGGTGTGCCACAGCACGGCCTGCCAGCGCTCGGGCAGCGACCGGAATGCCTGCATGGCCAGGGACTGCTCGGCCTCGTGCATGGCCCGTACGTCAGCGCCCAGGTCGAGGGTGTCGTCGTCGGCCGCCCGGGACCCGCGCGCGGACTGCGCGGCGAACACCGCGAAGTCGTCGACCAGTTGCTCCCGCCTGGCCGACTTCGTCCAGCCGGCGGCCACGCGGCGCACGGTCGTCAACAGGTAGGCGCGTACGGAGTGCTCGGGACCGGAACCGCCGCGCACCGCCTGGAGCATGCGGGCGAAGACCTCCGCGGTGAGGTCGTCGGCGGTGTGGGCGTCCCGGCAGCAGGTGCGCGCGTAGCGGCGGACGGCGTCCGCGTGCCGGCGGTACAGGCCCTCGTAGGCGCTGTCGTCGCCGGCGCGCATCCGGGCGATCAGGTCGGCGTCGGACCAGGGCCGCTCCCACGGCGGCGGCAGGACGCCGTCCTCGCGCCGGTCCCGCTGGGCCGGGACGCTGCCCTCGACGGGTTCGCCGCCCTGCGCGGGAATGCCCCCGCCGTGCGCGGGGAGGCCCCCACCTGGGAATTCATGGCCCGGCGGGAAGGCGGCCCGGCCGCCCTGGCTCGGCACCTGCGGTGCGCCGGGGCCGCCGGGCTCCGCGTCACCGTCACCGTCATCGTCACCGAGTGACTCGTCCCGCCCGTCAACACTCATCGCGGAAAGCCCCCGCCGCCTGTTCCACCGGTCCCGGACACCGGGTCAGCGTGCCATATTGGCTTTTGTTCAGGACCCCGCGATACGCACGGTCCACTCGTCCGCGGGGACTCGACGCCCGGCGGTGTCGGCCCCGGCTCTTTCCGGCAAGAACCAAGTGCCACTTCTGGCACAGGAGTTGACCGGCACGCCTGACGTGCCGACGCCGCTCCCCGGGTGGCCCGGAGGCGAGGGCGATACGGCACCCCCGCCTCACAGTCACCTTTTCGAGTCGCGCGTCACCGGAGGTTGACCCTCGTGATCTCAGGCCGGCCGCGAGCGCAGCCCCTCCAGCAGGATGTCCAGCAGCCGCGCCGAAGCGGCCGCCTGCTGCGCGGCGTCGGGCAGCGAGGGCGCCGCCGTCGCGATCACCAGCAGCACGTCCGCCACCGACACGTCGGCCCGCAGCTCACCCGCCGCACGCGCCCGCTCCACGAGCCGGCCCACCACGTCGAGCAGGGCCGCCGCTCCGGTGTCGTCGTCCTCGACCGGCGCCGGGACCTGCTCCGGCACCAGCCGAAGCTCCCCGGAACCCGGCTGGACGCGCTGCTGCGGCACCCGCGCCTCGTCGAACACCGAACCGCCGGTGGCGGTGCCGTCGGACTCCTCGTCCTGGACGCCGACCCGCAGCACCTGCGGCGGCAGCAGCCGCCCGGCACCGGAGGCCACCGACGTCCGCAGGAAGCGCGAGAGCGCCGACCACGGCTCGTCCTCCTGACCGAGCGCCGCCCGCGCCTGGTCGGTCAGCCGGGAGGTCTCCTCCTCGGCTATCCGCCGCACCAGGACGTCCTTGCTCGGGAAGCGCCGGTACACCGTGCCGACGCCGACCCGCGCGCGCCGCGCCACGTCCTCCATCGGCGCGCCGTACCCCAGCTCGCCGAAGACCTCGCGCGCCGCGCGCAGTACGTGCTCCAGGTTGCGCTGTGCGTCCACGCGCAGCGGCGCCGTCCGCGAGCTGTCCCCGCGTCCACCGCCCGCCCCGCTCATCGTTCCTGTCATCGCTCCGCCCAAGGGTCCGCCACCGGGTGCGATGGCGGACACGGACGACCAATGAGAGTTCTGCACATGCATAAGCGTTCCCCCGGTAATGACGTCTCCCCCCGGAGACTCTCCCCGCCATCGGAAGGCGGAGCGTGCGGGAACATGCCCGGTGTTCGAGCCCGCCCGTCGCGGACCCGGTGACCGATGGGCGCATCCCCCTACACCCCGTCGACACACGAACATAGTTGAGTGGGGGTCAATTCAGAAGGGGCAGGTTCCGCACGGAGCGCCCCCCGATCGGAGTACGGGTCGTATACGTCCTGGTTGCACCCCCTGCGGACCCCCGGCGCACACCGGCTGACCTGCGCGCCTTCTGCGTCCTTCGGCGTTCCGGGCCACCCCGCGCGCACCGGACTCCCGGTCACACAAATTGTCGGGGCTGTGGACAAACTCGTGCGGCGGGTGCGTCATGGGATGGTGAAGGAACGTGCGCGCATTCTGGTTGTCGGCGGCGGCTACGTCGGGATGTACACGGCCCTGCGTCTCCAGCGGAAGCTGAAACACGAACTGGAGCGGGGCGAGGCCGAGATCACGGTCGTGACCCCCGACTCGTACATGACCTATCAGCCGTTCCTGCCGGAGGCGGCCGCCGGTTCGATCTCCCCACGGCACGTCGTCGTACCGCTGCGGCGGGTCCTGGACCGGTGCCGGATCGTCGTCGGCGAGGCGCGCTCCATCGACCACGCCAAACGCACGGCCACCCTCACCACCCTCGCCACGCAGGAGGAGGGCACGGGCGGGCAGCAGATCACCTACGACGAGCTCGTCCTCGCCCCCGGCTCCGTCTCGCGGACCCTGCCGATCCCCGGCCTCGCCGAGTACGCGATCGGCTTCAAGACCGTCGAGGAGGCCATCGGCCTGCGCAACCACGTCATCGAGCAGATGGACATCGCCTCCTCCACCCGCGACCCCGCCGTCCGCGACGCGGCCCTCACCTTCGTCTTCGTCGGCGGCGGCTACGCGGGCGTCGAGGCGCTCGGCGAGCTGGAGGACATGGCCCGCTACGCCACCCGCTACTACCACAACGTGCAGCCCGAGGACATGAGGTGGATCCTCGTCGAGGCCTCGGACCGCATCCTGCCCGAGGTCGGCGAGGAGATGGGCCGGTACACGGTCACTGAACTGCGCCGCCGCAACATCGACGTACGCCTCGACACCCGCCTCGACTCCTGCGCGGACCGCGTCGCCGTCCTCAGCGACGGCGCCCGCTTCCCGACCCGCACGGTCGTGTGGACGGCCGGCGTGAAACCCCACCCGGTCCTCGCCGCCAGCGACCTGCCGCTCACCGGGCGCGGCCGCCTCAGGTGCACCCCGCAGCTGACCGTCGACGGCGCCCCGCACGCGTGGGCCGCGGGAGACGCGGCCGCCGTCCCCGACGTCACGGCCGCGGAACCCGGCCGGGAGACCGCACCGAACGCCCAGCACGCGGTCCGCCAGGCGAAGGTCCTCGGCGACAACATCGCGCACTCCCTGCGCGGCGAGCCCCTCGACACGTACGCCCACAAGTACGTCGGCTCGGTGGCCTCCCTGGGACTCCACAAAGGTGTCGCGCAGGTCTACGGGCGCAAGCTGAAGGGCTACCCTGCCTGGTTCATGCACCGCGTCTACCACCTCAGCAGGGTGCCCACCTTCAACCGCAAGGCCCGTGTGCTGGCCGAATGGACTCTGTCAGGGCTCTTCAAACGGGAGATCGTCTCCCTCGGCTCGCTCGAACACCCCCGGGCGGAGTTCGAACTCGCGGCCGGTGGAAAGCGTTCTCCCGACCCGAAGGGGTCGTCCTGACCGGAGTCAGGAACTCCGCCGGCGGGGCCGGCGTCTGACGGATGTCGCCCCGCTCGGTCACCCTGCCAGACTGACCCCGACCCAGGACGCGCAGACGCCCGCCCTTCGAACTCCCGAGGCTTTCCCCACTGTGCTGCAACCCCGGTGTGCCACCGCCCCCGCCCACGACCGGGTCCTGAGCCGGCCGAAGACGCCGAAGACGACGACACGAGGCAAGGATTCGTGAACTTCACGCGCTGGAGCGCCCGGCTCCCCGGAACGCAGCGCCGCGCCGCAGCGCGGACCGACAACGTGGTGACCCCGGACCGGCTCGGCGAGGGCTCCGTCCCCGCGGCCCGCGCCGAACAGCTCACGCACGGCACGCCGGCGCTGCCCGCCGTGGACGAACTCCCGGTGCGCGAGGTCCTCGACCGTGTCCCGGCTCTCGTCGCCCTCATCCACGGCCCTGACCACCGCCTCGCGTACGTCAACGACGCCTACATCGCCGCATTCGGCGCCCGCCCGGTCGGCATCCCGGCCCGCGAGGCGCTCCCGGAACTCGACGAGCTGGGCCTCTTCCCGCTCCTCGACCAGGTCCTGCGCAGCCGCAAGCCCCGCACGGTCAAGTCCCGCAAGGCCCCCGACGGCCACTCCTACACCTTCAGCTGCACCCCGGTCGGCGACGGCGGGAGCGGTGGCGTCCTGGTGTTCGCCACCGACGTCACCGACCACGCGGAGGCCGCGGAACGCCTCAGGACCAGCGAGCGGCGCCAGCGCGAGACCGCCGTCACCCTCCAGCGCTCCCTGCTCCCCCAGGAACTCGAACAGCCCGACGACCTGCGCGTGGCGGCCACCTACCAGCCGGGCGGCACGGAAGCCGCGGTCGGCGGCGACTGGTACGACGTGATCACGCTCGGCGGCGGCCGCACCGCCCTGGTCATCGGCGACGTCATGGGCAGAGGCGTGCGCGCCGCGGCGGTCATGGGCCAGCTCCGCACGGCGGTCCGGGCGTACGCCCGCCTGGACCTGCCCCCGCACGAGATCCTCCAGCTCCTCGACGGCCTCGCCACCGAGATCGACGCCAACCAGATCGCCACCTGCGTCTACGCCATCCACGACCCGAACGAGGGCCGGCTGGTGTACGCCTCCGCCGGCCACCTGCCGATCCTGGTCCGCGACGAGAGCGGGGTGGTCCTGCGCGCCGACGAGCCCACCGGCCCGCCCCTGGGCACCGGCAACTGGATGCACGCCTCGGGCTCCATCCCCCTGGGCCCCGGCTCCACGGCCGTCCTCTACACGGACGGCCTGGTGGAGCGCAGGAACGAGGACCTGGACGAGGGCATCGCCGCCCTCGAACGCGCCCTCGCGGGGGCCACCGGCACGCCCCAGGTGATCTGCGACCGCCTGGTCAGATCGGCGGGAGTGACCGCCGACCACGACGACGACGTGGCCGTCCTGGTCCTCCAGCACCCCGCCCGCACCGGCCCCGACGGCGAACTCTTCCGCAACGCGGCCCTGGAACTCCTCGGCGGTGTCGAGGCGGCCCCCCGCGCGCGTGCCTTCGCCTCCGGCGTCCTGACGAGCTGGCGCTTCCCGCCCGAGCTGCACGACCTGGGGGTCCTGGCCGCGAGCGAACTCGTCGCCAACTCCCTGCAGCACGGCACCCCGCCCATGCGGCTGCGGCTGCGCCGTACCGACCGCCGCCTGATCATCGAGGTGACCGACGGCGACGACCACCTGCCCAGGCGGCGCCGCGCGGAGCCGGGCGACGAGTCGGGCCGGGGGATCGCCATCGTGGCGACGATCGCCTCGGCCTGGGGTTCCCGTCGCACGCCCGGCGGCGGCAAGGCCGTGTGGTGCGAGTTCGCGCTGCCGCGGGCGAAGTGACCCTCAGGCGCGCGCCCGCGCGTCACCCGGCACAGCGGCCCCACCCTGGGCCACCACCCGGCTCCTCGCCGACCACGGCTGGTCCTGTACGGCGGTCAGCCGCCGCCCCAGCCGCATCCCGAGGAACGTGATCCCGAGGGAGAACAGCAGGAACGTCACGACGTACGGCGCGTGCAGCGAGGCCCCCATGGGCCCGCCGACCGCCGGTCCGACGGCCAGGGCGAGCTGCTTGACCAGCGCGAACGCCGAGTTGTACTGCCCGGCCAGCCCCTCCGGCGCGAGATCGGCGACCAGGGGCGCGACCGTCGGCGACAGCATCGCCTCACCGAGCCCGAACAGCGCGTAGGTCGACACGAACGCCGCCGTGGCCATCTCCTTGCTGCCGTGCCCGAGACCCGCGTACCCGGCCATGACCCAGGCCACCGCCCAGATGAGCCCCACCGAGGCGATCACGCGGGACCGCCTGCGCCGCTCCACGAACTTCAGCACGAGGAACTGCGCGACCACGATCATCGCCGTGTTCGCGGCCAGCGCCGTGCCCAGCGCGGACGTCGAGATCCCGGCGGCCTCGACGCCGTACGCGCTCAGTCCCGACTCGAACTGGCCGTAGCAGGCGAAGAACAGCACGAACCCCAGGACGCACAGTTGCACCATGGCCCGGTTGCCGAGCAGCTGCTTCCAGCCGCCTTGCCCCGACCGCCCCGGCGCGTCCTCCATGCGTGGCGAGTGCGGCATCCGCACCGTCGCCAGCACGACCACCAGCAGCAGGAACACCGCCGCCTCGATCGCGAACAGCAGCGTGAAGGACGCGGCGCTCGTCGTGTCGACGAGATGACCGCCGATCAGCCCGCCGACGCCCAGTCCGAGGTTCTGCAGGAAGAACTGTGTGGCGAAGGCACGCGAGCGGGTGTCGGCCGAGGAGCAGTCCACGATCATCGTGGCCAGCGCCGGCTGCATCACGGCCTGCCCGGCACCGAGCGCCGCCGCCGACACCAGCACGGTCGCGGCGGTCGAGGCGAGACCCAGGCTCAGCGCACCGACGGCGGCGGTGACCAGAGCGGCGAGCAGCACCGGCAGCGGCCCCCGCCGGACGATGGCCCGCCCGGCGAACGGCAGCACGATCAGCGCGGCCACGGCGAAGACGGCGAGTACGAGACCCGCCGTCATGGCCCCCAGCCCCCGCACCTGCGCCACGTAGACGTACAGGTAGGGGACGGTGAAGCCGAGCCCGAACGCACTGAGTGCGTTGCCCACGTGGATCCGGCGCATCGCCGCGCCCATCGCCCTGGTCACGTTCACCTCATTCAATAGTTAGGAGTGAAGACTTCGAAGCTAAAGTTCGAAGCTAAACAGTACACCTCGAAGGACTTCAACGCCAAGCCGCTCCGTGCCATACTGCGACCATGGGTGACACCCCCGGCGGCCTCGGCGAACCGACGCTCGAAGAGCAGATCGCCGCCTACCAGCGCGAGTTCCAGGACCTCGACCCCCAGGTCGAGAAGATCGTCTCGGCGCTCTCCCGCCTCAACCGCCGTATGAACGTCGCCTACGGCCGCCAGACCGCCGCCCTCGGCATCAGCAACGCCGAGTGGGAGGTCCTCAAGGCCCTGGTCCTCTCCGGCGCTCCGTATCGCCTCGGCCCCAGTGACCTCGCCAAGCGCCTCGGTCTGACGCCGGCCGCGATGACCCACCGGATCGACCGCATGGTCGGAGAGGGTCTGGTCACCCGGGACCGGGACGAGAACAACCGGGTGCGCGTGATCGTGGAACTGACGGCGGAGGGCCGGGACAGGTGGCTGGAGGCGATGCGTATGGCCACGGTCTTCGAGGAGGACCTGCTCCAGGACCTCTCCGCCGAGGAGCGCACCACCCTCGGCGACGTCCTCACCCGCCTGCTGCGCCGGGTCGAGTACGCCCAGCCGGACGCCGGCGGACGCCTCAGCGACCTCGACTGACGGCGGTCTCCCCGGGGGTGAAAAGATCTTGACAGGGGGTGCTTGACACTCCCCTCCCGGATGCGTAGAGTTCTTCGGGTTGCCGCAGAGCCGTAACGGCTCCCGACAACACCTCCGCCGCACTAGCGGCACCACAAACCACCAGCAAGATCTCCCAGCGAGGTTGAATTCGGCGTGTCCGAATTGAATTCGATTGGGTACGGCAGCTCGATTAGGAGCTACCCGAACGATCCGCTAGGGTTTGAGACGTCGGAACGGCCCAACGGCCGAGATGACAAGCCCCGCTGACTGGGAGTCAGGCCCGAAAGGATCTGATAGAGTCGGAACCGCCGGAAAGGGAAACGCGAAAGCGGAAACCTGGAAAGCACCGAGGAAATCGGATACGGAAACGGTCTGATAGAGTCGGAAACGCAAGACCGAAGGGAAGCGCCCGGAGGAAAGCCGCGAGAGAGTCTCTCGGGTGAGTACA
>NZ_JBEXCW010000107.1:0-24363 GCF_040605435.1 Streptomyces sp. NPDC005574 | reverse complement strand
CCGCCGGGTCCCCGCGCTCACCGCGCCCCGCGCTCACCGCGCCCCGCGCTCACCGCGCCCCGCGCTCACCGCGCCCCGCGCTCACCGCGCCCCGCGCTCACCGCGCCCCGCTCACCAAGTCCCCCCGCTTGGTGGGCGGCTTGGTGAGCCCCCGTCCCGCCGCCCCCCGTCCCGCCAGCCGCTGTCCCCCGGTCTCCGTCCCCCGGTCTTTGTCCCGTCGGCCGTCCTCCCGCAGCCGCTCGCCGCTACGACATGCCCTCCGTGGTCGCCCCGTCCTCGACGAGCACCACCTCCAGCGTGCGCGGTCCGTGTACCCCCTCCACCCGGTCGAGTTCGATGTCGCTGGTCGCCGACGGGCCGGAGATCCACGTCAACGGGCGGGCCGGGTCCAGGCGTTCCAGGGCCTGGGGGACGGAGGAGACGACCTGGTCCGGGGCCCGCACCACGCAGATGTGGTGGTCGGGGACGAGGGTGATACGGCGTCGGCCCTGGTCGGGGGAGCCGTCCAGGACGAGCGTGCCGGTCTCGGCGATCGCCACCGCGCAGGCGGTGACCACGCTGTCGAGGCGGTCCAGTTCGTACGGGGTGCTCTCGGCCCGGTCGGGCACCTGCTCGGCGTCGGCCGACGCGAGCCAGCCGGGATCCAGGCCCGGCGGCACCAGCACCGTCCGCGCGCCGCGCGCCGCGAGCATCCCGGCGAGGGTGGCGGGCAGGTCGGCGACGGCACAACGGTGCACGATCGCGCGGTAGTCGGCGAGGTTCTCGGCGAGCAGGTCCACGGTCTGCCCGGTGCTCCGCTCCCCGTGCTCGCGCACGTAACCGCGCTCGACGGCCTGCGCGTACGGCGTGTCGTCCGCGGGGACGTCCGCCAGTGCGCGCCGCACCCGCCCCAAAACCCGTTCCCTGCTGTTCACTTCGCTCCCTTCTTCCCGCCGTCGGTGCGCTGCCACCAGTCGCGGAACGGTTCCGGGGGCACCGGCGGCAGGTCGCGGGTGTCGCTCCAGGCCCTGCCGGGTCCGGGCAGCGAACGCGGGTGCAGCCGGCGGGTGCGGGAGGCGATCCGCTGGCCGGTGCGCAGGGCGCCAGGGTGGCTGAACGCCCAGCGCGCCGCCCGCATCGCCGCCCGCTCGGCGGCGTGTCCCTTCGCGGGCCGCAGCACCACCTTGTTGCCCTCCCGGGTGGCCGGGCCGCCCTCGACGACCCGCTCCCGCAGGTGCACCAGCACCTCGGGGATGTCGATGGCGACCGGACACACCTCGTAGCAGGCGCCGCACAGCGAGGATGCGTACGGCAGTGAGGCGTCGATCTCGCTCTGGGTGCCCCGGAGTTGGGGGCTCAGGATGGCGCCGATGGGGCCCGGGTAGACGGATCCGTAGGCGTGGCCGCCCGCCCGCTCGTACACCGGGCAGACGTTGAGGCACGCCGAGCAGCGGATGCAGCGCAGCGCCTGGCGGCCGACCTCGTCGGCGAGGGTGTCGCTGCGTCCGTTGTCGAGGAGCACCAGGTGGAAGGCGCGCGGCCCGTCCTCGTCGGTGGTGCCCGTCCAGGTCGAGGTGTACGGGTTCATGCGTTCGGCGGTCGAGGAGCGGGGGAGGGTCTGCAGGAAGACCTCCAGGTCCCGCCAGGTCGGCAGGATCTTCTCGATGCCGACGACGGAGATGAGCGTCTCGGGCAGGGTCAGGCACATCCGCCCGTTGCCCTCGGACTCCACCACGACCAGCGTGCCGGTCTCGGCGATCACGAAGTTGGCGCCGGAGACGCCGACCTTGGCGCGCAGGAACTTCTCCCGCAGGTGCAGGCGGGCGGCCTCGGCGAGTTCGGCGGGCGTGTCGGTCAGGCCCTCCGGTGCGGGGCGGCCCCACTCGCTCATCTCCCGGGCGAAGATGTCGCGGATCTCGCCCCGGTTGCGGTGGATGGCCGGGACCAGGATGTGCGAGGGCCGGTCCTTGCCCAACTGGACGATCAGCTCGGCGAGATCGGTCTCGTAGGCGTGGATGCCGGCCGCCGCCAGGGCCTCGTTGAGCCCGATCTCCTGGGTGGCCATGGACTTGACCTTGACGACCTCGGTCTCACCGGTGGCCCGGACCAGGTCGGTGACGATCCGGTTGGCCTCGTCGGCGTCGGCGGCCCAGTGGACCGTACCGCCGGCCGCGGTGACGGCCTCCTCCACCTGGACGAGATACCGGTCGAGATGGCGGAGCGTGTGGTCCTTGATCTGCTTCCCGGCCTCCCTGAGGGCCGCCCAGTCGGACACCTCCGCCACGGCCCCGGCCCGCTTGGCGCGGATGGTGTGGGTGGCGTGGCGCAGGTTCCCGCGCAGGGTCTGGTTGTCGACGGCTTCGCGCGCGGCCTCGGGAAAGGCCGGCATGCCGACGAAGGTTCCGCTCATGCCGCCGGGTCCTCCTCCGTGCTCGCCAGGATCTCCGCGATGTGCACCGGCCGCATCGCGGTACTGAGCCGTGCCATCGTGCCGCCGAGGTGCATCAGGCACGAGTTGTCGGCCGCGCACAGCACCTCGGCGCCCGTCGACTCGGCGTTGCGGACCTTGTCCGCGCCCATCGCCGCCGAGACGTCGGCGTTCTTCAGCGCGAACGTGCCGCCGAAGCCGCAGCACTCGTCGGCGCCCGGCAACTCGGCCAGCTCCAGGCCCTTCACGGCCTTCAGCAGCCGCCGGGGGCGCTCGCCGAGGCCGAGGCCGCGCAGCCCGTGGCAGGTCGGGTGGTAGGTCACCCGGTGCGGGTAGTACGCGCCGACGTCCGTCACCCCGAGCACGTCCACCAGGAACTCCGTCAGCTCGTACGTCTTTTGCACCACGGGCGCCAGAGTGGCCGCGAGCGTGTCCCCGCGCCCCTCCGCCCGGGCCCGCTCACCCATCCGGGGATACAGCTCGCGGACCATCGCCCCGCACGACCCGGACGGCGTCACGATCGCGTCGTACTCACCGAAGACATCGGAGAAATGCCGGGCGAGCGGCTCCGCCTCGTGCCGGTAGCCGGTGTTGTAGTGCGCCTGCCCGCAGCAGGTCTGCGCCATCGGGAAATCGACCTCGACGCCCAGTCTGGTCAGCAGTTTCACCACGGCGCGCCCGGTGTCGGGATACAGCGTGTCGTTGACGCAGGTCAGGAACAGGGCGACACGCATCGCGGCTCCTTGTGGTCGGTCATCGGATGAGTGACAGCGTAGTGGGATCGGCGGCCGGGGGTGCGGTCCGGGGGACGACCGCTCACGCGCGGGCGAGCCGGGCCTGCGCGGCGCTCCACCGTGCCGTGTCGCCGCGCGGCTCGTACCGGGTCAGCGGCTGCGTACGGGCGAGCAGTCCGCGCAGGTCCGCACGGTCGCCGACCAGGCCGTGGGCGCGGGCCTGCACCAGGACGTTGCCCAGGGCCGCCGCCTCCGTGGGGCCCGCGACCACCGGCAGCCCGCAGGCGTCGGCGGTGAGCTGGCACAGCAGCGCGTTGCGGGTGCCCCCGCCGACGACGTGCACGACGTCGACCGGATGACCGGCGAGCCGCTGCGCGTCCTCGACCGCCCTGCGGTGGGCGAGGGCGAGGGAGTCGAGGATGCAGCGGGTGATCTCGGCGGGGGTGTCCGGCACCGGCTGTCCCGAGACACGGCACGCCTGCGCGATCCGCTCCGGCATCCGGCCGGGCGCGAGGAACGCCGCGTCACCCGCGTCGACCACCGACCGCAGGGCCGGCACATCGGCCGCTTCGCGCAGCAGCCCGCCGAGGCCGGGGTCGCCCCAGGCCCGCAGGCACTCCTGGAGCAGCCACAGGCCCATGATGTTGCGCAGGTAGCGGACGGTGCCGTCCAGCCCGAGTTCGTTGGTGAAGTTCGCGGCCCGGCTCTCCTCGGTGAGCACGGGCGCGTCCAGCTCCAGCCCGGCCAGCGACCAGGTGCCGGTGCAGATGTACGCGAACCGCTCGCCCGTCGCGGGGACGGCCGCCACCGCGGACGCGGTGTCGTGCGAGCCGACCGCCGTCACCGGTACCGGCCCGCCGAGCCCGGTCTCCTCCAGCACCTCGGGCCGCAGCGCGCCCGCCGGGTCGCCGGGCCGGCGCAGCGGCGCGAACAGGCCGAGGTCGATGCCGAGCCGGTCGGCGGTGCCCTGCGACCAGTCGCCCGTGCGGGGGTCGATGAGCTGGGTGGTCGAGGCGTTGGTCAGCTCGGTGCCCTGCTCACCGGTGAGCCAGTACGCCAGCAGGTCGGGGATGAGCAACAGGCGACGGGCGTGCTCCAGTTGGGCGGAGCCGCGGGCCGCGGTCAGTTGGTACAGCGTGTTGAAGGGGGCGTACTGGAGTCCGGTCGCCGCGTACAGCTCGTCGGCGGGCAGGGTCGCCCAGACCTTCTCCGCGACGCCGTCCGTGCGGGCGTCGCGGTAGTGCACGGGGTTGCCGAGCAGGGCCCCGTCGGCGTCGAGCAGGCCGTAGTCGACGGCCCAGCTGTCGATGCCGACGGAGTCGAGCCGCCCACCGCAGTGGGCGCCCGCCGCGCGCAGCCCCTCCAGGACGCCCGCGTACAGCGCCAGGACGTCCCAGCGCAGTCCCTCGGGCAGCCGCACCGGGCGGTTGGGGAAGCGGTGGGCCTCGGTCAGCTCCAGCGTGTCGGCGCCGACGCGGCCGACCATGACGCGTCCGCTGGACGCGCCGAGGTCGACCGCGGCGTACGAACCCACGCCCGGGTGCTTGGCCGTGCTCATCGCAGGAACGCGGCCGCGACGCCGGCGTCGACCGGGACGTGCAGCCCGGTGGTGTGCGTCAGCTCCCCGCCGGTCAGCGCGAAGACGGCGTTCGCGACGTGCTCGGGCAGCACCTCCCGCTTGAGGATGGTCCGCTGGGCGTAGAACTCGCCGAGCTTGTCCTCCGCCACGCCGTACACGGCGGCCCGCTGCGCGCCCCAGCCGCCCGCGAAGATGCCGGAGCCGCGCACGACACCGTCGGGGTTGACGCCGTTGACGCGGATGCCGTGCTCGCCGAGTTCGGCGGCCAGCAGCCGCACCTGGTGGGCCTGGTCGGCCTTGGTGGCGGAGTAGGCGATGTTGTTGGGCCCGGCGAACACCGCGTTCTTCGACGCGATGTAGACGATGTCGCCGCCCAGCTTCTGGGCGATCATCACCCGGGCCGCCTCGCGTGAGACGAGGAAGGAGCCGCGGGCCATGATGTCGTGCTGGAGGTCCCAGTCCCGGGCGGAGGTCTCGAGCAGCGGCTTGGAGATGGAGATGCCGGCGTTGTTGACCACCAGGTCCACCCCGCCGAAGGCCAGCGCGGCCGTCCGGAACGCCTCCGCGATCTGCTCCTCTGACGTCACGTCGACGATCGCGGCGACCGCCCTGTCGGGCCCGCCGAGCTCCTCGGCGACCTGTGCGGCGTTCTCCTCGTTCAGGTCGGCGACGACGACGCAGGCGCCCTCGGCGACCAGCCGGTGCGCGATCGCCCGGCCGATGCCGCTGCCGGCGCCCGTCACCAGCGCCACCCGGGTGGCCAGCGCCTTCGGCTTCGGCATCCGCTGGAGCTTGGCCTCCTCCAGGGCCCAGTACTCGATGCGGAACTTCTCCGACTCCTCGATCGGCGCGTACGTCGAGACCGCCTCCGCGCCGCGCATCACGTTGATCGCGTTGACGTAGAACTCGCCGGCCACCCGCGCGGTCTGCTTGTCCTTGCCGAAGCTGAACATGCCCACGCCGGGGACCAGGACGATCGCCGGGTCGGCGCCGCGCATCGCGGGGGAGCCGGGCACGGCGTGCCGGTCGTAGTAGGCGGCGTACTCCTCGCGGTACGCCGTGTGCAGCTCGTCCAGCCTGCGGATCGCCTCCTCCAGGCCGGCACCCGGCGGCAGGTCCAGGACCAGCGGCCGCACCTTCGTGCGCAGGAAGTGGTCGGGGCAGGAGGTGCCGAGCGCGGCGAGCCGGGGGTGCCCCTCCCGGGCGAGGAAGTCGAGGACCACGTCGGAGTCGGTGAAGTGGCCGACCTGGGGCCGGTCCTGCGAGGCGATACCGCGGACGTACGGCGCGAGGGCGGCGGCGCGCTCCCGCCGCTCGGCCTCGGGCAGCGCCGCGTAGCCCTCGATCACCGGCCCGAAGGGCTCCGGCCTGCCGCGGTCGGCGAGGAACGCCTCGGCGGTGCGGATGATGTGCAGCGAGTTGCGCTCGCACTCCTCGGACGTGTCACCCCACGCGGTGATGCCGTGCCCGCCCAGGACACAGCCGACGGCCCGCGGGTTGGCCTCCTTGACGGCCGCGATGTCCAGGCCGAGCTGGAAGCCGGGCCGGCGCCACGGCACCCACACCACGGTGTCACCGAAACACTCGGCGGTCAGCTTCTCCCCGTCGGCCGCGCAGGCGAGCGCGATCCCGGAGTCGGGGTGCAGGTGGTCGACGTGGGCGGCGTCCACAAGGCCGTGCATGGCCGTGTCGATGGACGGGGCCGCGCCGCCCTTGCCGTGCAGGCAGTAGTCGAAGGCGGCGACCATCTCGTCCTCGCGGTCGAGGCCCGGGTAGACACCGGTGAGCGCGCGCAGCCGGTCCAGCCTGAGCGCGGCCAGACCCCCCTCGGTCAGGGTGCCCAGGTCGCCGCCGGACCCCTTGACCCACATCAGCTCGACGTCACCACCGGTGACGGGGTCGGTGTCGGTGCCCTTCGCCGAGGTGTTGCCGCCGGCGTAGTTGGTGTTGCGGGGATCGGAACCCAGCCGGTGCGAGCGGGCCAGCAGAGCGGCGGCTTCGGGATGCGGTGCCATGTCTTCTTCCTAACTCCGTACAGAGAGACGAGGGGAGCGCCCCACCGGGGCGCGGGGTACTGCGCGATCAGTCGCGTCCGGCCCGCGGTCCGTGAACCACGGGACCCGGCGGACGCTCACGTCCGGTGCGTGAACCACCGGACCCGGTGGACGCTCACGTCCGGTCCGCGGACCACGGGAGCCGGTGGACGCTCACGTCCGGTCCGCGGACCGCGGGAGCCGGTGGACGCTCACGTTCGGTCCGTGAACCACGGGACCCGGCGGACGCTCACGTCCGGTCCGTGAACCACCGGACCCGGCGGACGCTCACGTCCGGTCCGCGGACCGCGGAACCCGGTCGGCGCTCACGTCCGGTCCGTGAACCACGGAACCTGGTCGGCGCTCACGTCCGGTCCGTGAACCACCGGACCCGGTCGGCGCTTACGTCCGGTCCGCGGACCGCGCGACTCGCCGATGCTCACGCCCCCCACCCCGCCTGCTCCCCGCCCACCCGCTCGGCGACGATCTTCTCGGCCCAACCCGAGCGCCGGTACGCGGCCATCGGGTCGGGGTCGAGCCCCGACTCCTCACGCAGCTCGCGCAGCAGCGGCCGTACGTCCGTGTTGTACGCGTCCATGATCACCGCGTTGGCGGCCAGCACGTCCCCGTCCCGCTGCGCGGCGCCCAGCGCGTCCCGGTCCACCAGCAGCGCCTTGGCCGTCGCCTCCTGCACGTTCATCACGGAACGGATGATCGCGGGGATCTTGGCCTCGATGTTGTGGCACTGGTCGAGCATGAACGCGACCTCGGGCGTGAACCCGCCGCCCCGGATGACCTCGTACATGATCCGGAACAGCTGGAAGGGGTCCGCCGCGCCGACCATCAGGTCGTCGTCGGCGTAGAACCGCGAGTTGAAGTCGAACGCGCCGAGCTTCCCCTCGCGCAGCAGAGTGGCGACGATGAACTCGATGTTGGTGCCGGGCGCGTGGTGGCCGGTGTCGACCACGACCTGCGCCTTGGGCCCGAGCTTGAGGCAGTGCGCGTAGGCCGTGCCCCAGTCCGGCACGTCGGTGGCGTAGAAGGCCGGCTCGAAGAACTTGTACTCCAGCAGCATCCGCTGGTCGTCGCCGAGCCGCTCGTACACCGTCGCCAGCGCCTCGGCCAGCCGGTCCTGCCGGTCGCGGAGGTCGTCCTGCCCGGGGTAGTTGGTGCCGTCCGCGAACCACAGCTTCAGGTCCCGGGAGCCCGTCGCGTCCATGATGTCGACGCACTCCAGGAGGTGGCCGACCGCCTTGCGCCGCACCGCCGCGTCCGGGTGGCAGACGCTGCCCAGCTTGTAGTCGTCGTCCTGGAAGGTGTTGGAGTTGATCGCGCCCAGCTTCACGCCGCGTTCCCCGGCGTGCTTGGCGAGGGCCGCGTAGTCCTCGACCCTGTCCCAGGGGATGTGCAGGGCCACGGTCGGGGCGACACCGGTGAAGGCGTGCACCTGGGCGGCGTCGTCCAGTTTCTCCTGCGGGGTACGCGGTACGCCGGGCTGCGCGAACACCTTGAAGCGGGTCCCCGAGTTCCCGTACGCCCATGACGGTGTCTCGACTGCCTGGGTCCTGAGTGCGGTCTTCACCGCGGCGAGCTCGGTCACTTCGGGGCTCCTGTGACGTCGGGTCGGAAGACGGGGGAAACACGTTCCGTGTGAAACGATTCAAGATGGGAAGCTATGAGCCTCCCGAAGGGGTGTCAAGCCCTCCGGCCCAGGCTGTTGCTCGTGACCCGGCCGTGACCTACGGGCATCGAAAGTTTTTCGATACGGACCCATTGACGTGACATGGGCCGCATGCCTAACGTCCCGGCAACCAAGTTGAAACCTTTCACGACACCCTGAGGCCCGCCTGACGGGCGTCGTCGAGGAGCTCCCATGACCCACCCGTCCGACACGGGTCCGGCCCCCGTCCTGTCGCTGGAGGACGTCTCGAAGTCCTTCGGCGCGGTCCGCGCACTGCGGGAGGTCTCCCTGGAACTGTTCCCCGGTGAGGTGCACGCCCTCGCCGGTGAGAACGGCGCGGGCAAGTCGACCCTCATCAAGACCCTCGCGGGGGTGCACCGACCGGACGCCGGCCGGGTGCTGCTCGACGGTGAGCCCGTCGTCTTCCACGGCCCCGGCGACGCCCGCGACGCCGGCATCGCCGTGATCTACCAGGAGCCCACGCTCTTCCCCGACCTCTCGATCGCCGAGAACATCTTCATGGGCCGCCAGCCCCGGCGGACGCTCGGCCGCATCGACCACAAGGCCACCCACGCGGCCACCGCCGCCCTGATGCTGCGGCTCGGTGTCGAACTCGACCCCGACCGCCCCGCCCGCGGCCTGTCGATCGCCGACCAGCAGATCGTCGAGATCGCCAAGGCCCTCTCCTTCGACGCCCGCGTCCTGATCATGGACGAGCCCACCGCCGCCCTCACCGGCAGCGAGGTGGCCCGCCTCTTCGGCGTCGTCCGCACCCTGCGCGACCAGGGCGCCGCCGTCCTGTTCATCTCCCACCGGCTGGAGGAGATCTTCCAGATCTGCCGGCGTGTCACCACCCTGCGCGACGGGGCCTGGATCGCCACCGAGGAACTGGACGGCATGACGGAGGACGACCTGGTCCGCCGCATGGTGGGCCGCGACCTCGACGAGCTCTACCCCAAGCAGGACGTCAAACCCGGCGCGGTCGCACTCAGCGTGCGGCGGCTGACCCGCGAGGGCGTCTTCGCCGACGTGTCCTTCGACGTGCGGCACGGCGAGATCGTCGGTCTCGCGGGGCTGGTCGGCGCCGGCCGCACCGAGGTGGCCCGGGCCGTGTTCGGCATCGACCGCTGGGACGCCGGCGAGGTGGAGGTCGAGGGGCGCGGGCTGACCAACGGCGCCCCCTCCACCGCGATGGCCGCCGGACTCGCCCTGGTCCCCGAGGACCGGCGCGCCCAGGGCCTGGTGATGGACATGTCCATCGAGCGCAACATCGGCCTCACCGGCCTGCGTACGACCGTGAGGGCCGGCCTGGTCGACCGCGCCGCCGAACGCGGCCGCGCTCTCGACTGGGCGGTGAAGCTCCAGGTCAAGTACGCCCGCATCGCCGACACCGTCAACACGCTGTCGGGCGGCAACCAGCAGAAGGTCGTCCTCGCCAAGTGGCTGGCGACCGGCCCCAAGGTGCTGATCGTGGACGAGCCCACCCGTGGCATCGACGTCGGCACGAAGGCCGAAGTGCACCGGCTGCTCAGCGAGTTGGCCGCCGACGGGGTGGCCGTCCTGATGATCTCCTCCGACCTGCCCGAAATCCTCGGCATGGCCGACCGCGTGCTCGTGATGCACGAGGGGCGCCTGACCGCCGAACTCCCGCGCTCCGAGGCCACCGAGGAGACCGTGATGGCCGCGGCCACCGGGAGGGTCGCCGTATGACAGCCCGTAGGAACACGAACCCCGCCCGGAGGGCCGCCGCATGACGGTGACCGCACCCAATCCCGCCTCCGCCACCGAGGTGCAGAAGTCCAGTGGCACCCGGCTGGTGGACCGCGTCTTCAAGATGCGTGAACTCGCCATCCTGGTCGTCTTCCTGGTGATGATCGGCATCACCCAGGCCGGCAACAGCGAGTTCCTGTCCGAACAGGGCATCAAGGACCTGCTGCTGAACGCGACCATCCTGGTGCTGGTCGCCACCGGTCAGTCGCTGGTCGTCATCACCCGCAACGTCGACCTGTCGGTCGGCTCCATCCTCGGCATCAGCGCCTTCGCCGCCGGCATCTACCTCCAGGGCGGCGGCAACCCCGTCGTGGCGATCGTGCTGGCCGTTCTCCTCGGCATCGGCTGCGGACTGGTCAACGGCCTGCTCGTCAGCCTCGGCCAGGTGCCCGCGCTCGTCGTCACCCTCGGCACCCTGTACATCATCCGCGGCATCGACTCCATCTGGGTCGGCTCCCGCCAGATCACCGCGGCGAACCTTCCGAACGGCTTCATCGACTTCGGCTCCGGCGGCATCTCGGCGGTGCCGTGGCTGGCGCTCATCGCCCTCGCGGTGCTGGTCGCCACGGCGTACTACCTCAGGCAGTTCGGCAGCGGACGCGAGCTGTACGCGCTCGGCTCCAACCCGGAGGCCGCCCGCCTGGCGGGCATCCCGGTCCGCAAGCGCATCCTGGCCGCCTACACCTTCTGCGGGGCCCTCGCCGGACTCGCCGGCGCCCTCTACCTGGCCCGGTTCGGCAACGTCGACTCGGGCACCGGCAACGGCTACGAACTGACCGTCGTCAGCGCGGTCGTGGTCGGCGGCGTCGTCTTCACCGGCGGTTCCGGCAGCGTCTACGGCGCGGCCCTCGGCGCCCTGCTCCTGACCTCCATCAACAGCGTGCTGCCCGCCCTCGGCGTCAGCTCCGTCTGGGTGCTCGCGATCAACGGCATCCTGCTCATCCTCGCCATCGCGGTCGACCGGATCGTCGCGCTGCGCGTGGCCGCCGCCCTGAAGAAGAGGAACGCCCGCCATGGCTGACTCCGCTCTCGCGCACGCGGTGCGCTGGTCCGCCCTGAAGAGGTGGGACTCAGCCGTCGGCGCCCTCCTGCTCGTCGTGCTGCTGCTGTCGTTCGGGTTCGTGGACGGCTTCGGCAACGCCCTCAACCTGTCCTTCCTGATCGGCAACACCCTGCCCATCGCGCTGATCGCGCTGCCGATGACCCTGCTCGTGGTGGCCGGCGAGATCGACCTGTCGGTCGCCTCCACCGCCGGCCTGTCCGGTTCGGTGATGGGCGTCCTGTGGAACCAGGGCATGACGATCGAGACGATCATCCCGATCTGTCTGCTCCTCGGCGCGGCGTGCGGACTGGTCAACGGCCTGCTGGTGACCCGGCTCGGCCTGCCGTCCCTCGCCGTCACCATCGGCACGCTGGCCGCCTACCGTGGCATCGCCCAGATCCTGCTCGGCTCGGACGCGGTCACCGACTTCCCCACCCAGTACCTGGACTTCGCGGCCGGCCGCATCGGGGACACGTTCATCCCCCAGGCGCTCCCGCCCTTCCTGGTGCTGCTCGCGATCGCCGTGGTGGTGCTGCACGCCACCCCCTTCGGGCGCTCGGCGTTCGCGGTAGGCGCCAGCGAGGAGGCCGCGCGGTTCGCCGGCATCCGGGTCCGCCGGCAGAAGCTGATCCTGTTCGTCGCCACCGGCTTCATGGCCTCGCTCACCGGCGTCTTCTGGGCGTTCCACTACGCGAGTGCCCGCTACGACAACGCCACCGGACTCGAACTGTCCGTCGTCGCGGCCGTCCTGCTCGGCGGCATCGACTTCGACGGCGGCAAGGGCACGCTCGGCGGCGCCATAGCGGGAGTGTTCCTGCTCGGCGCGCTGCAGAACGTGATGAGCCTGCTGAACGTCTCCGCACAGTCGCAGATCGTCGTCACCGGCGTTCTGCTCGTCGTCTCCGTGCTCGGCCCCCGGGTCGCACGGCAGATCTCCGTAGCGAGGGCGGGCCGCAGAGCCGCCTCGACTCCGACCTCGTGACCCGCTCCGCACATCCTCGTAAAGGAATCCCCGCCATGCGCAAGTCGTCCATCCGCCGTACCTGTGCGGCCCTCGCCGCCGTCACCTCCCTCGCCCTGGCCGTCACCGCCTGCGGCGGCACCACCAAGGAGGACGTCAAGAGCGAGAGCAGCTCCAACACGACGGGCGGCAAGGCCGACCCGAACGCGGCGCTCAAGAAGGGCCTGACCGTCGGCTTCCTGCCGAAGGCGGTCAACAACCCCTACTTCACCTCCGCCGACAAGGGCGGCGAGACGGCGCTGAAGGCACTGGGCAACAGCTACAAGGAGGTCGGCCCCAGCAGCTCCACCGACACCTCCGGCCAGGTCTCCTACGTCAACACGCTCACCCAGCAGCAGGTCGACGCGATGGCCGTCTCCGCGCAGGACCCGGGCGCCCTGTGCACCGCGCTGAAGCAGGCCATGACGAACAAGATCAAGGTCGTCACCTACGACTCCGACACCAAGCCCGAGTGCCGCAACGCCTTCGTCTCGCAGGCCAGCGCCGAGGACCTGGGCCGCACCGAGGTGCAACTGCTCGCCGAACAGATCGGCTACAAGGGCGAGATCGCGATCCTGTCGGCCGCGCAGACCGCGACGAACCAGAACACCTGGATCGGCTTCATGAAGGACGAGCTGAAGGACCCCAAGTACAAGGACGTGAAGCTGGTCAAGGTCGCCTACGGCAACGACGACGCCCAGCAGTCCTTCCAGCAGACCCAGGGCCTGCTCCAGGAGCACCCGAACCTGAAGGGGATCATCTCCCCGACCACCGTCGGCATCAAGGCCGCCGCCCAGTACCTGTCCGGCTCCAAGTACAAGGGCAAGGTCAAGCTGACCGGCCTCGGCACGCCCAACGACATGCGCAAGTACGTCAAGAACGGCACCGTCGAGGGCTTCGAGCTGTGGGACCCGGCGAAGCTCGGCGAACTGGCGGCGCGCACGGCCGTGGCGATGGTCTCGGGACAGATCACCGGCGCGGAGGGCGAGACCTTCAAGGCCGGTGACATGGGTTCGTTCACCATCGGCAAGGACGGCGTGATCAACCTCGGCAAGCCGACCGTCTTCAACGCGAAGAACATCGACCAGTTCAACTTCTAGGCCGGTAAGTCCCCTTGAAGGAGCGGTACTTCATGCAGCGCGTCTGTTTCCTGCTCAAGGTCCGACAGGACCGGCTCGCCGAGTACCGCGAACGCCATGCCGCCGTGTGGCCCGAGATGCTCGCCGCGCTCTCGGCCACCGGCTGGCACAACTACTCCCTCTTCCTGCGCGACGACGGCCTGCTCGTCGGCTACCTGGAGACCGAGGACTTCGAGGCGGCCCGGGCCGGCATGGAGGCCACCGAGGTCAACGCCCGCTGGCAGAAGGACATGGCCCCCTTCTTCGAGGCGCTCGACGGCATCCGCCCCGACGAGGCGATGACCCCGCTCACCGAGGTCTTCCACCTCGCCTGACACCCGGCCGGCCCGTCCGGGGGCCCGCCGTTCCCCAGGATCCGGCCCCTCCCCAGGATCCGGCCCCTCCCCGGAACCACCTTCCGGGTCACCCCGCCCCGTTCCGCCTCGCCAAACAACGGAGTCCCGAGATGAGACGACGCACGCTGCTGGCCGCCACCCTCGTCGGTGCGGCGGGCACCTCCGCCCTCGCCGCCGGCACGGCACGGGCGGCCGTCCCCGGCCCGTCCGTCACCCGGACAGGCAGCACGCAACTCGACGCCCAGGCCGTGTTCTTCGTCTCCTACGACGGCCTGGTCAACAACAACTCGTTCCAGAAGAACGGGCTGTTGACCTACAAGGGCCACCAGTACGCCGTCTGGTACACCGCCGACAGGAACGCCGTCGTCGCCCGCCGGGCGCTCGGCGCGAGCAGTTGGGCGACGGTCCAGGTGGGCCACAAGCTGAAGGCCGGTGACTCGCACAACGTCATCTCCATGGGCGTCTCGAAGGCGGACGGCCGGCTGCACCTCAATATGGACTCCCACAGCGACGGCTTCACCTACGTCAAGTCGGTCGCCGGTCTCCTCGACGACCCCGCGGGGCTGAGCTGGACCGCCGCCCGCTTCGGCGCCCCGCAGTCCACCCTGGACGGGCTCACGCTCACCTCGCAGTTCACCTACCCCCAGTTCGTCTCCACGCCCGAGGGCAGGCTCCAGCTCAGCTACCGCGCCGGGATCTCCGGGAACGGACGCAACGCGCTGGCCGAGTACGACGGCACCGCGTGGAGCGACCTCGGCGAGTGGAGCGCGTCCACCGGCACCTACACCAGCGAGCACGGCTCCAGCACGGCCCGCAACATGTACCTGCACGGCATCGACTACGACCGCACCGGCCGGCTGCACTCCTTCTTCACCTGGCGCGAGCAGAACGCCGCCGTGATGTGCAACGCCGGCGGCATCACCAACCACGACACCGGATACGTCTACTCCGACGACCGCGGCCGCACCTGGCGCGACAACGCCGGTACCGCCGTCGGCACCACCGGCGGCTCGGACCGGGTCGCGGTCACCGACGGCGGACTCGTGGTGGACGCGCTCAACCCCGACCACTCGCTGATGAACCAGGAGAGCCAGTTCACCGACTCCGCGGGCCTCCCGCACGCGATCATCAGCTACGTGCCCGGCCGCTTCGGCCAGTGCACCACGAACTACGTCACCGACCGCACCGCGAACGGCCGCGCCTTCCATCTGCGCAAGAACGCCTCGGGCAGCTGGCTGAAGACCGAGATACCGGTCGCGCTCGCCTCCAGCCAGCGCACCAAGCTGGTCCTCGACAGGTACGACAACGCCTACGCGGTGCTGCCGTTCGGCCGTATCGCCGGCGCCTCGAAGTCCTCGGGCCACACGGACTGGAAGCTGCTGTACGACGGCGGCGGCCTGAACGCGTTCGGCGAGGTCGTCGTCGACGAGACGCGGATCGCGCAGGACGGCGTGCTGTCCGTGATGTACCAGGAGAAGTCCAGCGGCACGACCCCCTCGGCCCTGCACGTCGTCGACTTCGGACTGCCCGCGTGAGGGGGGTAGGGGCGGGACGGTATGCCGGTAGTGTGAACGCCTGCCTGCCCCCCTCACCAGCCCCGGAGGTCTCTGCCTGATGGCGCAGTCGGTGGGTATCAAGGACGTCGCCCGTGTCGCCGGAGTCTCCGTCGGCACGGTCTCGAACGTGATCAACCGTCCGGACACGGTCGCCACCGAGACAAGGGCCCGGGTGCTGTCCGCGATCGACCGCCTCGGCTACGTCCGCAGCGAGTCCGCGCGCCAACTGCGCGCGGGCCGCAGCCGGATCATGGGCCTGCTGGTCCTCGACATGGGCAACCCGTTCTTCGTGGACGTCGCGCGCGGCGCCGAGCGGGCCGCGCGCGACGCGGGCCTCGGCGTGATGGTCTGCAACAGCGCGCAGAACCCGGGCGAGGAGGCCGAGTACCTGTCGCTCTTCGCCGAGCAGCGGGTGCGCGGGGTGCTGCTCACCCCCGCCGACGCCACCGGCCGCAACATCGAGTCGTTCCGGCGCCACAACATCCCCTTCGTCCTGGTCGACCGGGTCGCCGAGGGCACCACCGAGTGCTCGGTGTCCGTCGACGACGTGGCGGGCGGCGCCCTCGCGGTGCGGCACCTGATCGACGCCGGGCACCGCTCGATCGCGTACGTCAGCGGACCGCCCGGCTTCAACCAGGTGCGCGACCGGCGCACCGGCGCCCTGAACGCGCTCGCCGAGGCCGGCCTCGGCCCCGACGCCCTGCGCGAACTGCCGACCGAGCGGCTCGACGTGGCCGCCGGCCGGGACGCCGGAGCCCGGCTGCTGGGCCTCGCGGCCCGGCCGACCGCGGTGTTCTGCGCCAACGACCTGCTCGCCCTCGGCGTCCTGCAGGCCATGTACGCGGCCGGCGTCAAGGTGCCCGACGACCTCGCGATCGTCGGCTACGACGACATCGAGTTCGCGGCCGCCGCGGCCGTCCCCCTCACCTCGGTCCGGCAGCCCGCCGTCACCATGGGCGCGCTCGCCGCGGAACTCCTGCTGGAGGAGACGGAGACGGAGACGGAGGCGGAGAGCGGCCCGCGTGGACACGAGCACCGACGGGTGGTGCTCCAGCCCGAACTCGTCGTACGCCGCTCCAGCCTGTCGGCGCGCTGACCCCTGGTTCAGTAAGATTTCATGATCCCGGGGGTCGGCCACCGGAGGAACCTGTGCTGAACTGGGATGCGGCCAGCAATCCGTCCGTCCCGGGAGCCCTGTTGAGTCTCACCTACCGCCAGCCCGGCGTCGTCCTCACCGACCGCCGCTTCACCGTGCCCCTCGACCACGCCGACCCGGCGGGCGAGACGATCGAGCTCTACGCCCGCGAGGTCGTCGCGAGCGACAAGGCACGCCAGGGGCACGGCCAGGACCTTCCGTGGCTGGTCTACCTCCAGGGCGGCCCCGGCTTCGGCGCCCCCCGCTTCGTCGGCAGGCAGTCCTGGCTCGGCCGCGCCCTCGACGAGTACCGCGTCCTGCTGCTGGACCAGCGCGGCACCGGGCACTCCACGCCCGCCGACCGGCAGACGCTCCCGCTGCGCGGCGGCCCCGCCGAACAGGCCGACTACCTCGCCCGTTTCCGTGCCGACGCGATCGTGCGGGACTGCGAGACCATCCGCCCCGAGGTCACCGGCGGCGCGCCCTGGACCGTGCTCGGGCAGAGCTTCGGCGGGTTCTGCGCGGTGCACTACCTGTCCACCGCCCCGGAGGGTCTCGCCGCCGCCGTCGTCACGGGTGGTCTGCCCTCGCTCGACGCGCACGCCGACGACGTCTACCGGGCCGCCTACCCGCGCATCGAACGCAAGGTCGCCGCGCACTACGCCCGTTACCCGCAGGACGTGGAACGGGCCCGGCAGATCGCCGAGCACGTGCTGCGGCACGAGCCGGTGCTGCCGAACGGCTACCGCCTCACCGCCGAGGCCTTCCAGTCCCTGGGCATCGTCCTGGGCGGCGGCGACGGCAGCCACCGCCTCCACCACCTGCTGGAACACGCCTTCGTCCGCACTCCGGGGGGCCTCGCGCTGTCCGACGCGTTCCAGGAGGAGGTGCAGGGCCTCCTGTCGTACGCGGGCCACCCCCTGTACGCCCTCGTGCACGAGGCGGTCTACGCGCAGGACGGGCGCCCCACCGCCTGGTCCGCCGAACGCGTGCGCGCGGAGTTCCCGCAGTTCGACGCGGCGAAGACCCTCGCGGGCGACGGCCCCCTGCTGTTCACCGGCGAGTCGGTGCACCCCTGGATGTTCGACTGCGACCCGGCGCTGCGCCCGCTGCGCGAGACGGCCGAACTGCTGGCCGCCCGCACCGACTGGCAGCCCCTGTACGACCCCGAGCGACTGGCCGCCAACGAGGTCCCGGTCGCGGCGGCCGTGTACCACGACGACATGTACGTCGACGCGGGTCACTCCCTGCGGACCGCCCGCGCGATCCGCGGTCTGCGCACCTGGGTGACCGACGAGTTCGAGCACGACGGAGTACGGGCCGGCGGCCCCCGCGTCCTGGACCGGCTGCTGGCCCTGACCCGCGACGAGGCCTGAGCAGACGACCCGGCCCGCCCCGGCGCCCCGGGGGCACGCATGGCCCGGGCCGGCATGCCCCGCCTCCTTTCCCGGCATATGGTTCATTTCGTTGATCCGCCGGTGCAGGAGACGGAGGACGTCACCGATGAACCAGCCGTCACCCCACCCGAGGGGACGCGCGGGCCGGCTCCGGCCGGCCGGCCCGGCACTGCTCGCGGTCGCCGTGGCGGCCTCGCTCGCGCTGGTGTCGTGCAGCACGGACGACAACGGCGGCGGCTCGCCGTCCACCACACGGCCCGGCACGCCCGACACCGCGTCCTTCTCCGGTGCGCCGCCGTCGGCCCTGAAGTCGAAGGCCGCCTCGGCCGTCGCGTCGGCGCGTGCCTCGCTCTCGGCGGCCGCGTCCTCCGCCTCGGCCGCCGCGTCCGCCTTCGAGGCGTCCGTGTCGGCGGAGGTGGCCCGCGCCAACAAGGCGGCGCAGACGGAGCTCAAGAAGGTCGACGGACAGGGCAACGCGACGTCCGAGGTGGCCATCACCGGCAAACCGCGGTCGGCGACCGGCGGACTGCTCGCCGTCCTCGTCACAATCACCAACAAGACCAACAAGACGGCGTCGTACGCCGTGCGGGTCGACTTCCTCGACTCGGCGGGCAAGGTGGTGGAGACCCGGTACGTCGGCGCCGAGGACCTCGCGCCCGGGGACCAGGCCCAGCCGCTCGCCATCAGCCGCAAGCCGGCCGAGCCGGTCCTGACCCCCAGACTGACCAAGGCCCAGCGGTACTGACCACCCGCGCCGGGCCGCCGCGCACCGGTCCACGCACCCGGCCCGGCGGCCCGTCCGCGCAGGTCGGGCCGGGGCGGGTCAGTACGCTGGGCGGCATGCGAGACGACACCACCGACCAGGCCGGTCTGCGCGGTGACTGCCGACAGTGCTTCGGGCTGTGCTGCGTCGCCCTGCCCTTCGCCCGCTCGGCCGACTTCGCCTTCGGCAAGGAGGCCGGCACACCCTGCCGAAACCTCCAGGACGACCACCGGTGCGGCATCCACACGAAGCTGCGGCAGAAGGGCTTCGCCGGCTGCACGGTCTACGACTGTTTCGGTGCCGGGCAGAAGGTCTCGCAGGTCACCTTCGGCGGGCAGGACTGGCGCACGGGGCCGCCCGAGCGCGCCGGCCGCATGTTCGAGGTGTTCCCGGTCGTCCGTCACCTGCACGAACTCCTCCGCCACCTCACCGAGGCGCTCACCTTCCCGGCGGCAGCCCCGGTCCACGCCGACCTGCGCCGGGCCCTGGAGCGCGTCGAACTGCTGACCCGCGGGACACCGGAGGAACTGGCCGCGCTCGACGTGGGCGTCCACCGGCAGGAGGTCGGCGAGCTCCTGCTGAGGACCAGTGAACTCGTGCGGGCGGGCACGCGCGGCCGCCGAAAGGACCGCCGGGGCGCCGACCTGATGGGCGCCGGGCTCAAGGGCGCCGACCTGCGCGGTGTGAGCCTGCGCGGTGCCTGTCTCATCGCCGCCGACCTGACCGGCGCCGACCTGCGGGGCGCGGATCTGATCGGCGCCGACCTGCGCGACACGGACCTCTCGGGCGCCGACCTGACCGGCGCCCTCTTCCTGACCCAGCCCCAGCTGAACGCGGCCCGCGGGAGCGCCGGCACGCGACTGCCCGAGTCAGTCACCCGCCCCGCGCACTGGGCACCGTAGCTCCTCGGCGGGCGGCTGCGGACCGGCCGCCGGGGGAGCGGCCGCGGTCCGGCGCTCCAGGCGCAGCCGCAGCCCGTCCGGCATCAGGGTGAGGCGTTCGGTCACGCGCAGCCGGTAGCCCGGGTCGGGGCGCAGTTCGTAGCGGCGCAGCAGCAGGCCGAGGACCAGGGTGGCCTCGTGCAGCGCGAACTGGCGCCCGATGCAGGCCCGCGCCCCGGTGCCGAACGGCTTGAAGGTGTGCGGCGGCCGGGACCGGACGGCCGCGGGATCGAAGCGGTCCGGGTCGAAGCCCTCCGCGTCGGCGCCCCAGACGGCGGGGTCGCGGTGCAGCATCGGCGTGAGGACCAGCGTCCATGCGCCCCGGCGCATCGGGTGGTCGCCGGCCAGCACGGTGTCGTGCCGGGCCTCCCGGGCGAAGGCCGGCGCCGTCGGCCACAGCCGCAGCGACTCGTCGAGCACGCGGCGCAGGTAGCGCAGTCGGGCCACCTGGTCGTAGCCGGGTGTGGGGGTGTCGCCCCAGACCCGGTCGATCTCGGCGCGGGCGCGGGCCGCGACGTCGGGGTGCCGGGAGAGGTAGTGCAGGGCGAAGGACAGCGCACCCGAGGTGGTCTCGTGGCCCGCCACCAGGAAGGTGATGACCTGGCGGCGCACGTTCTCCGGCGACAGCCGCTCCCCGGTCCGCGGGTGGGCCGTCTCCAGCATCCGGTCCAGCAGGTCGCCGCCCCCGCTCGCACCCCCGGCCGCGCGGCGGGCCCGCACCAGGTCGTCGACCGTGCGGTCGAGGTGGGCGATGTCGGCCGCGTTGCGGCGGGCGGCTGCGCGCAGCAGCAGCGGTGAGGGCACGGTGTTCAGCCGCTGGGCGTAGCCGAGGGTGCCGACCATCGCGGTCACGAAGGGGTGCGGGCGGTCCCGCTCGAAGGAGCCGAAGTCGTGCCCGAAGCCGGTCCGCGCGATGGTCTCCAGGGTCAGTTTCGTCATGTCGCCGGGCACGTCGACGGCCCGGCCGGCCGTCACCGCGCGGTCCCAGTGGCCGGTGAGCCGCTCCGCCACGGCGAGCATCATCGGGTGATAGCCCTCCATCGCGTCGCGGCTGAAGCCCGGTGCCAGGACGTCGTGTGCGAGCTGCCAGTTGGGTTCGTGGTTGTACGCCGTGAACAGGCCGTCCCCGGCGACCGGCCGGAGGTTGGCGACCCCGAGCCCCACGTGCTTGGCGAAGCGGGTCTCGTCCGCCAGGTCGGCCACGAGGTCCGTGCCCCACACGAACACGAACTCCCGGCCGAAGGCCCGGCGGCGGAAGACGGGACCCAGTCGGCGGGCGAAGCGCAGGGAGTCCTGGAGAGGTGTGCGCCGGCTCGCCCCCAGCACGTCGCCGAGCAGCGGCACCCGGTACGGGGGGTGCGGGATGCGGTGCAGTTCGGGCCAGCCGTGTTCGGCGCTGCGGAACCCGTTCGGGAGCGCGGCCCCGGTCGTCGTCTCCGCCATGGCGCGATCTCCCTCGTCCGGTGCCTGAAGGTGGCTGAAGGTGGCTGATCCGGGCGCCGAGGGGCGCGGGCAGCGCGTGTTGTACGTGCGTTCAATAGCGCGGCCCAGTCTCGTCCTGTTGTTGAACCGGCGTCAAGTAAGGTGCGGGAATGGCCGCGAACGAGGGCGAGCGCACGCGCCGCCGGCTCAGCACGGGCGAACGCAGGGAGCAGCTTCTGACGGTCGGCGCGCGGCTGTTCTCGGAGAGCCCCTACGACGAGGTGCGGATCGAGCGGGTCGCCGAGATCGCCGGTGTCTCGCGGGGCCTGCTCTACCACTACTTCCCGACCAAGCGGGACTTCTTCGCGGCCGTGGTGGAGCGCGAGAGCGAGCGGATGCTGCGCATGACGGCCGCCGTGCCAGGCGTTCCGGTGCGCGAGCAGCTCGCCGCCGGGCTCGACACGTATCTGGAGTACGTCCAGGAGCACGCCCACGGATACCGCGCCTTCCACCGCGCGGACGCGGCGGGGGACCAGGCGGTGCGCAGGGTGTACCAGCGGGCGCTGGCCGCGCAGGAGCGGCAGATCCTGGCGGCCCTGGGCGCCGACCCCGAGTTCGGTGCCGTCTTCGGGGACCGGCCCGAGGTGCGGCTGGCCGTGCGGGGCTGGCTGGCCTTCACCACCGCGGTGTGCCTGGAGTGGCTGCGGGGCGGTGACCTGGCCCGGGACCAGGTGCGCGATCTGTGCGCACGGGCACTGCTCGGGGTCATCGCGCGCTGAGAACGGTCTGTACCGGTTCGCCGGCCATGGTTGGCGCACACCCCGACCTTCGATAGGTTAGGCAAGGCTTACCTAATGGAGGACCGGAATGGGTGACAGTCAAGTGTGGCCGGCCGCGCCGTCCGCGGCGGAACAGGTCCGCTCCGTGCTCGCCTCCGCGTGGTCCTGCGCGGTGACCGCGGAGGGCGGGCGCGAGGAGTTCTTCGGCGCGCACGAGGTCGCCGCGGACGGCCGGGTGTCGCTGCGCGTGCCCGAGGACAGCGCCCTGTCCGCCGCCGCGATCTGCGCGCCCCGCGGTGAGCCGTCCGCCGTCCTGGAGTTCGCCGACGCGGCGCCCGTCCCGGTCCGCGCGCGGGTCCGCGCCCGGGTCCGGCTCGCCGGCTGGTTCACCGCGGAGGAGGACCGCCTCGGCTTCCGGGCCACCCGGGTGGTGCTGCGCCGGCCGTCCGGCGCGGTGGTCGTCGGCGTCGAGGAGTACGCCGCCGCCGTACCCGACCCGCTGGCCCTGGCCGAGGCCGACCTGCTGGGTCATCTCGCCGGCTGCCACGCGGACGCCGTCGAACGCCTCACGCGGCTGGTGGACCCCGGCAGCCTGCACGGCGCGGTTCGGGTCCGGCCCCTCGCCGTCGACCGGCACGGACTGACCCTGCGCGTCGAACGGGCCCGGACCCACGGCGACGTACGGCTGCCGTTCCACACGCCCGCGGACGACGTCCCGCAGCTCACCGAACGCATGCACGTCCTGCTCACCGAGGCCGGCCGGGCCGCGTGTCCGCGCCCCCTACAGCGGTACCGCACAGACCGCGACCGGTGACGCGAACGGCTCGCCCGCGAACCGCAGTCCGCCGTCCGCCCCGTTCACGTGGAACACGCTCACCGTGCCGGATCTCTGGTTCGCCGCGAACAGCAGCCGCCCGTCCGGCGAGAGGGCGATCTGCCGGGGGAAGTCGCCGCCCACCGGCACGGTGTCGAGGAGCCTGAGGCGGGCGCCGCCGGCCTCCACCGCGTACCGCGTCAGGGTGTTGTCGCCCCGGTTGGCGAGAAACGCGTACGCGCCGTCCGAGGTCACCAGGAACTGCGCCGGATAGCTGGTGCCCGGCCCCGTGCCCGTGGACTGCGGGGCGCCGATGCTCAGACGGCCCGTGCCCGGGTCGTAGGCGCAGACCGCGACCGTGTCGTCGACCTCGTTGGCCAGGTAGGCGTACCGGCCGCCGGGGTGGAAGGTGAGGTGGCGCGGGCCCGCGCCCGGCCGGGTGTGCGCCCGCGAGGTCTCGGTGAGGGTGCCGGTGCGGTCCTGGAGGCGGTAGGTGTAGACGGTGTCCGTGCCCAGATCCACGGCCAGCAGATGGCCTCCGTCCGGGCCGGTGACGAACTGGTGGGCGTGCGGGCCCTGTTGACCCGGCCCCGGCGGCGGGCTGGAGTGCCTGACCAGGTCGGTCCGTTCGCCGAGCGCGCCCGAGGCGTCGATCGGATGCACCGCCACGCTGCCGGAGCCGTAGTCCGCGCTGAGGAGCCAGCGGCCGCCCGGGTGCACGGACACATGGCAGGGGCCCGAGCCGCCGGTGGCGCGGGTGCCGAGGACCGTGCGGTCGGACAGCCGGACGGCGGTCACGGCGCCGGCGTCGCGCTCGTTCACCGCGTACAGCGTCCGGCCGTCGGGGTGCGGCGCCAGGAACGAGGGGTTCTCGACGCCGGGGAGCGTGCCGGTCCCGGTGATCCGGCCGGTCGCGGTGTCGTACGTGGCGAAGCCGATGCCCTTGCCGCCGCCCTCGACGGACGTGTACGTGCCGAGCACCAGCGGACGCGTCCGGGGTGGTTCGGCCGGCTCCGGCGACGCGGTCAGGGTCCTGTCGGGAGCCTTCGCGGCCGTCGGGGCGCGGCCGGCCGCGGAGCCGCTGCGCGGGGAGGCGGGCGGCGCGGGTGCGGGCAGGGCCACGACGGCGGCGGCGCCCGCGACGGCGCCGACGAAACGCCGCCTGCTCCAGCCGCCGCGCACCGCTCCGTCCGCACCGTCCATTCGTCCGCACCCTCCGTGGTCGCCCGCCCCGGGCGTCGCCCGGTCGCGACAGCCACCTTCGCGCGGGCGGCCGACAGGACGCAAGAAAAGCGGGCGCCCGTTGCGCGGTACGCAACGGGCACCGGTCGCCGGTGCTCCCGCCCGCCGCCGCGCCGGGCCGCTACCAGTCGCCGTCCTCCACCGGCTTGCCCGGCGCGTCCTTCAAGGGCTCGACCTGGTGCGGGGCGGGTTCCTGCCAGGGCTCGTGGTCGTCGCCGAGCCAGTCGCCCACCGGCTGTACGGCCCCGAGGGTGTCGGTCGGCGCCAGGTCCCGGGCGTCCTGGTCGTAGAAGTCGTACCAGGGCAGTCCGGCGCGGGTGTAGGCCGCCCGGTCCACCGGGGACGGCGGGGGCGCCTCACCGGTGACGCGGCGCCACTCCGGAGGGGTCACCAGGTGCACGAAGACGCGCCCGGCGGGCTCCCGCGCCCAGTCCCCGAGGGCCCGCTCGTCGCGGTACACCTCCTGGCGCATCGAACCGCCCACGCCGAGCCCCATCGCCGCGGCGGCCCGCGGCCGGCCCCCGGGCCCCCCCCGAGGGGCCTCACCGCCCCCCCCACGCGGTGGCGGAAAGCAGGGCGCGAGCAAAAGGCGCG
>NZ_JBEXCW010000106.1:0-24601 GCF_040605435.1 Streptomyces sp. NPDC005574 | reverse complement strand
GGCAGAGCCTGAAGCGCGAGGCCATGCACCGCACGCTGTTCCTGACGATGAGGCAGGCGAGGCTGGAGATCTTCCAGTGGCTCACCTACTACAACGCCCGCCGGCGCCACAGCGCGCTCGGCTACCTCTCGCCACTGGAGTTCGAACAGCAGCATCAGAGCCCGGTTACACTCTCCCTCACGGCATGAAACCCCTGTGTCCACACTCCGGGGGTCACCTCACCAGAGCCTCGTGGTCCGCGTCCGTGCCGTTCCGCAACTTGGTGTAGATCCGGGCGACCTGCTCGCTGAAGACGGCGAAGCTCGCGCCGTCGACGGCTATGTGGTGCGCGCGCTGATACCAGACGAAGTGGTCCGGACCGAGCCGGAACAATGCATGCGCGGTCAGCGGACGGTCGACGATCTCGACCGGGCCCCGCAGGTCGGCGTCCATCCACGCGCGGGCCGCGGACAACGGATCCGGCTCGTCGCCGAGGTCCGCCACGTGGATCGGCCGATCCTGCGAATCGTCGACGTACTGGTAGGGCTTGCCGCCCTCGACGCGCAGGCGGAGCCGGTACGCCTCGGCTTCGGCCATGGCACGCTTGAGCGCCTTCAGGAACAGGTCCTGGTCCAGGGCGCCCCCGATCTCCAGGTACTCGCCCTCGTGGTACACCGATCCGTCGGGCGCCAATTGTGCGCCGTACCAGAGGCCCACCTGTCCGGACATCAGCTCGTGTAGCACCGCATTTGACGCAACCATCACGCGTACCGCTCTCGCTCGAATCGCCGACGGGGCCGGAGAGAATCAGGAATCGGACGCCCGCGAGGGCCGGGAGGGGAAGTCGGCCGACCGTGAGGCCAGGTGCTGCTCGGCGATCAGGGCGACGACTCGCTCGGCGAGGGCTTCGACGGTGTCGACGTCCCAGATCAAGGTGGGTTCCACGGTCAGCAGCCAGGTGTCCTCGATCTCGCCGCACAGCGCCACGGCGTAGACGGAGTCCAGCCCCAGGCCCGCGAGCGCGGTCTGCGGACTGATCCGCCCGGCGAGGTCAGGGAGGTAGTAGGAGACGCGCTCGATGATCCAGGCCCGCATCTCGTCGTGCAGCGGCTGGCTGGAACGCGGTTCGGTCGTGGTCATGGCGTGTCCTTCCCGCCGCCCGGCGTCGCCTGGGCGGTCGGATCGAAGAGCTGGTGCTCGCCGTGCCGGAGGCCCGCGGCGGCGAACAAGGCGTACTCGGCCTGCTCGCGTTCGCCCGCGGTGAGCAGCGCCGGGCCGCGCAGGCGCGCGGCAAGGCGGTCGAGGACGCCGGGCAGCAGGTCGTCCGGGTACCGGGGTCCGCCACGGCGCCAGACCGCCAGCACGGATGCCGCGGCCAGGAGCACGGTGTAGCGGTCTGCCAAGTCGAAGGCGGCCGTGCCAGCGCCGCTGGTGAGATCGCCGGGTGCGAGGGCGATGCACTCGTCCCGCAGGACTCGCAGTTCGTCCCGGAATCGCATGGCGAAGCGGGCCGTGAGGGCGCCGTCGCCGAGCTCGGCAATCTCGACGAGCGCGCCGAGGAGGCCGTCGGTCCGCGCCATCGCCGCGACCAGGGCGTCGAAATCGAGGCTCGGCAGGTCGGCGCCGAGGTCGAACAGCTCGGGAGCCGCGGGCGGCCCGGTGAGCCAGGACTTGCGGGCCAGGCGGGGCAGTTGCGGAAGAAGAGTGATCAGGCAGGCCGTGCGTGAGATGTGGACGAAGGTGGCCGGGGCCGCGTCCCGGGCCACCTTCTGGAAGATGGCATAAGGACCCTGTCGCAGATAGCCGGAGGCGCCCAGGACCGAACGCAGGTCTTCGACCGCGTCCAGGGCCATCCGCGAGGTCAGGTACTTGGCGGCCGCGGCGTAGGCGGCCATGGATTCGGGAACCAGGTGCAGTCCGCGGACCACGACGCCGGAGAAGGCCTCGACGGCGAGCAGGTCGGCGTGGGCGCGGGCGATGACGGCGCGGACGTATGGCAGTTCGCTGACAGTGGCGCCGTAGAGACGGCGTTCGGCGGCGAAGTCGAGCGCGGTGCGCAGCGCGGTGTCGAGCGAGCCGAGGGCCATGGCCGGCAGGACGGCCCGCGTCACCTGGTAGGCCCGCAGGGCGATCTCCATGCCCTGTCCTGGGTCGCCGATCACGGCGTCGGCCGGAATCGGGCAGTCGGCGAACTCGATGCCGCCCAGTTGCAGGCCGCGCATCCCGGACGTGCCGACGCGGGGCAGGTCGCGCACCCGGTCGGCCGGGACGGCGTCCCGAGCCACGAGGAACTGGCTGTGGCTCCGGCGGCCGGCATCCGGGCCGGTGCGGGCTAAGACCACGAGGGTCTCGGCGCGGCGCACGTTCGCCACCACATCCTTGCGGCCCGACAGCGACCAGCCGGACCCGGCCGGAGACGCCGCGCACCCCGTGTGCGCGATGTCGTTTCCGTGGTCCAGCTCGTGGAACGCGGCGGCGACTCGCTGGTTGGCCAGGAGCCGGTCGGCGACGCTCCCGCGCTGGTCCGCGGTGCTGGCGGTCCAGACGTTGACGGAAGCCAGGAACGACGCGAACCCGTAGCCGGAGCCGAGCGCCGCGTCCCGGCGCCACAGGGTCCTGAGGATGCCGGCGAGCCGGTCGGCGCGGGTGAACCGGCCGCCGTACGCGGCCGGGACGAACTCGGCGTTCAGGCACCAGGCGTCGAGCAGTTTCTCGCCCTCGGCAGACATCTCGCGCTGTTCGTCCGCGTCCAGGATCGCCCGGTATCCGACCGGGTTGGCATCGTCATAAGGGTTTCCTAGGAGGGTTTCCAGGTCCTTGGCGCTCATGGCGTCCTCACCGGGATTCCGAACGGCGTGACCGCCGCTCCGACAGCGACCGCTTCATCGATCACGGCGGACAGCCGAAAGTCGATCGTGTCGTCGCCGGGTTCCGGCTCGGGCGCGGGAGTCCGCAGCACTGTGGCGATCCGGGCCCGCAGCGCACGCAGGGCGGCGCGCGCCCACAGTCCGTCGTCCCAGAGCGGTCCTGAGGCCCGCGACGGACGACCGCCCGTCGCCCACAGGTGCAGGCAGGCGGCACCGGCGTAGCAGAGCTCGTAGGCGCCAGCCAGTTCATACGCGGCCATCGGCGGCCGGGCCGAGGGCGCGGCCTCCCCCATGAGCGGGGCGATATCGGCGGCGGTGGCGGCGAGGGCGGCCGCGTGCTCGGCGAGGCCGTCCGGGGCGCCTCGATCGGCGAGCGCCTCGGCCAGGATCGGCAGCGACTGGACGACCGAGCAGCCGCGGCGCGAGGTCAGGGTCAGCGCTCGGTGATCGAGCCGTCGCGGCCGGGTGCCCAAGGCGGCGGCTTCGGCGAGGCCGTCCGTGTCCACGTCGGCTCGGGCGAAGCCGCGGGCGAGCCGACCGTACTGCGGGATCAGCGCGGCGCGGTTCACCGGGGTGCTGCCGTCGAAGATCGCGACGACGTGGTGGTCGCGCGACAGCTTCTGGAACGCGCCGTGCGCATACTCGCCGGTGAGGAACGAGCGCAGCCCGAGCAGTTCGGCGAGGTCGGCGACGACCGCGTCGATCAGGGTCGGGGCCAGGGCCTTCACGACGGCGGAGGTGACGCTGAGTTCGTCGGTGAGGCTGTGGATCGAGCGCGCGCCGAGGCTGGCCGCGGCTTCAGTGGCGGCGAGCAGGGCGGCGCAGCGGGCGATGATCGAGCGGGTGCGCGGGCGGTCCGCCAGAGGGGTCCGCTGGATCATCCGGGTCGCGGTGAAGCCGGCTGTCAGGCGCAGCGCCTGTTCGCCGGCGCCGAGGGAGAGGGCCGTGCACATCGTGCGGGTGAGCTGCAGGGTGCGCAGGACTGTCTCCAGACCGGAACCTTCAGGGCCCAGAAGCGCCGCATCGGAGAGCTCTGCGGCACTGAACTCGATGCCCGATATGTCGATGCCGCGGACGCCGTGGGTGGCGGCTTTGGGCAGCGCGCGCCAGGTGCCGCGGGCCAGTCGCCGCTTGTCGACGAGGAAGAGGCTGTGGCCTCGGGCGGTGCCGGGGTCGCCGGTGCGGGCCAGGACGACGAGGTGGTCGGCGCGGGTGGCGTTGTTGATTGGCCACTTCGTGCCGTCCAGGAGGAAGCCGCTGGTCCGCCGGGCTGCGATGACCTCGCCGTTGGCGAGGTCGGCGCCGTGGTCGGGTTCGGTGAGCGCCCAGGCGAAGGGCTCGCCGGAGCGGACCGCGGCCGAGACCGCCGCGGTCTGGCGGGGGGTGCCGACCGTCCAGACCGGGGCCGCGCCGAGATAGGTCTTGCCATGTGCTATCGCGGCGCTCAGGTCGCGGCGGGCCACCACGCGCTGCAGTCTCAGCAACTGTTCGTGGTCGGCGAGGGCTCCGCCGTGGTCGGCAGGGACGTAGTAGGCGGGGAGGCCGAACGCGTCGAGGCGCGCGCACATCTGCGCGGGGAACTCTTCGGCTTCGTCGAGTTCCGCCGAAACTCCTGCCGAGTCCTCGGGGTCGCCCAGGGCGGCGTCGAGTGCGATGTCGGGCGCGGCGGCGAGACCGGACGCCAGTGCCGCAGGGGCCGTGCTCACGGCGCACCGACCCGGAGCAGTGCGGGCTCGAGTTCGGTGTGCAGGGCCGTGATCTCCCCGGCCAGGAAGCGCTCGCGCATGGCGGTCCGCTGGATCTTGCCGCTGGTGGTGCGGCGGATCGAGCCGCGGCGCACCAGCAGAATGTTGCGGACCGGGACCCCGAACTCGACCGTGAGGCAGTCGGCGACGGCGGCCGTGACACCCGGGAACTCCGCGGGCCGCAGAGTCGGGTTCACCTCGTGGACCAGCACGACCCGCTCGTCCGGGGCCGGTACGGAAAACGCCGCGCCGACGAATCCGGCCAGCGCCTTGTGGGCGGAGCGCGCGTGCTGTTCGAGGTCCTGGGGGAACAGATTGCGGCCGCGGACGATGAGGACCTCTTTCAAGCGGCCGGTGATGTAGAGCTGGCCGTCGATAAGCGCGCCGAGGTCGCCGGTGCGCAGCCAGCCGCTGGTGCCGGATCTGACCGCACCTTCGGCGTCCGCGCCTTCGAGCCGGACGTCGAAGGTGCGGGCGGACAGTTCGGGATGACCCCAGTAGCCCAGGCCGATGCCGGGAACCCGGAGCCATATCTCGCCGATCCGGCCTGGCGCGAGCGCGCGGCGCGTGGCCGGGTCGACGATGGCGGCGTCGCCGGCGGGCATGCCGCACCCGACCAGGGCGCGGCCGACGCCGACAGCCGTCGGGCGCAGTTCTGGCCCCTCGGCCCGCGACAGAGCTGCGACATCCGCCTGCATCGCGGTCACCTGTCCCCCGCGGGGTTTGGCCGAGACGTAGGCCGTGCACTCGGCCATGCCGTAGCAGGGGGCGATGACGTCCGGCCCTAGCCCGGCGCGGGCGAACCGCGCGCTGAACGCGGCCATCGTCGCGGCGTTGATCGGCTCGGATCCGTCGAGGAGGAAAACGAGCTCCGACAGATCCAGGCCCTCGATCGCGGCGTCCGGTATCGCGCGCGAACACAGGTCAAAGGCGAAGTCGGGGGCCGCGGTGACCGTTACGCGATACCGGTCCAGCATCCGCATCCACTCGACCGGCCGCCGGACGAAGTCCGAGGGCGCCATCAGCGCGAGCGGCGCGCCGAAGACGAGCGGGGCTGACAGCATCGCGAACAGGCCCATGTCGTGGTGCAAAGGCAACCACGATCCGAAGCGGTCGTCGGGTCCGATGCCGCCCGACTCGTGCATGGCCTGCACGTTGTCCAGGATCGTGCCGTGCGCGAGGACCACGCCGCGTGGAGTCCCGGTGGATCCGGAGCTGTACTGAATGACGGCTAGCGTGCCGCGGTGCGGACGCGGCCGGTCGGCGGGAAGGCCGTCGGTTTCGCCGCGCCCGGCCGGCGCGGCGGCCTCGATGGCGGTGGCGGCCGAACCGGCTCCGGCGAAGCCGTCGACCAGTGCCGCGACGTCGGACTCGGCGGCGACGATCAGTTCGGGTTCGCAGTCCGCCGCGATGACGGTGATCCGTTCCGCGGCACGGGCCGAGCCGCCGGGCGCCGGCGCCGGCACACAGACGAGCCCGGCCATTAGGCAGCCCAGGTAGTACTCCGCGAACTCGATGCCCGTAGGCAGGGCGAGGATCACCCGCTTCCCCGGCGCGAGCCGCGCGGCCAGCGCGGAGGCCCGCAGCCGGGCCCGCCGTGCGAGCTCTGCGTACGTGACACTCTCCGGCTCAGCCGCCGCGCCCCGGTGAAGGGTCAGTGCCACGGCGTCCGATCGTGCGGCGACCCGTTCCTCGAACGCGTCGCCGAGGCTGTGGCGACTGGCGAGATCGAATGTCATGGCTCTGTCTCCTTCGGGGCCGGGCCGCGGCGGCCCTGGCTCAGGCATTGCCCTGCTGCATGGCGGCGATCAGGCTCTTGGGCCGCATGTCAGTCCAGGACTTGTCGATGTAGTCCAGGCACTCCTGTCGGCCCGCCTCGCCGAACACCACGGCCCAGCCGTCGGGCACCTCGGCGAACAGCGGCCACAGCGAGTGCTGGCCCTCGTCGTTGGTCAGGACCAGGTAGCTGGCGTCCGGGTCCTCGAATGGGTTCGTCACGACGTCGTCCCTTCTAGCGATGGACGGCGCCGCCGCGGGCAGCACTGGGCAGCCCGGCGGGCGCCGGTCCGTCGGAGTTGGTGGATGCGGTGCCACTATCGCTCGGCCGCCGGGCCGCTTCCAAGGGAGCGCTGGCCAGGGCTGTCCAAGCGCGGCAGCGCCGCTCTTGGACACCTCCCTTATGGAGAAGTCACTGGTGAAAGCCCTGAGCGATCCACGACGGGGGCCTGTTTGACGCATGGGACAGCAGGGCCCTGTCATGGAAGGACTTCCGCCGGCGCCTGCCGCGCAGGCATTCCCCCCGCTTCGAGATGGAGGCAACACATGGGTGACGACGGCGTGCCGAAGTACCTCCGGTCCAACGTGATCGTCGAACCGCTGGTCGACCGCTTCTACGCCTGGCTGCACACGGTGGCCCCGGTGCAGGCCTCGATGAACCTGGCCTTCCTCCAACTGCCGCTGCTGGAGTCGTACCTGCAGTCGCCGCAGGTGCACATCGCGGCGAGTAACAACCCGGACCTGCGCGGCGGCTACTTCATCGACATCCCCGAGGACCGCGCGGACGAGGTCGCCGAACTGACCGCGTCCATCAAGCGTGACCGCGCCGGGATGCTCCAGTTCGCTGCGGCTGTCGCCGCGGCCGAGGAACTGGTGCGGCACAACGCCGCCGGCTACGACCTGACCCCGCTGTATCCGAAGCTGCCGACCGCGCTGAACGGCCTGGTGGAGCTGGCCTACGACACCAGCAACCAGCCGTCGCTGCACTTCCTGGAACCGATCGTGTACCACAGCCCGGCGTTCGACTCCCGCCGCCAGTCGTTCCAGCTATCCCTGGACGACGGCGTGGAGCGGCCATTCATCCTGAGCACGCCGCGCCTGCCCGGGCCGGACGTCCTGGACCTCGATCTCCCGCTGACCCACGCGGGGCTCGGCGAACTGACCGCCTCACGGATCCGGCCCGTCTCCCCGGCGCGGCTCCGCGAGGCGCTGGAACTGACCGACGCGCAGGCGGTCTGGCTGGACCGGCTGCTGACCGACCGGCCGGGCCTGTCCCCGGACCGGCACATCGAATCCGGCGGCCGGATCCGCTACTACGGCCACGCGTGCCTGGTGCTGCAGAGCGCCGAGGCGACGATCGTCACCGACCCCTTCATCAGCACGGACAACCGCCACGGCGACCGGTTCACCCTGGACGACCTGCCGGACCACATCGACCTGGTGCTGATCACGCACGGCCACCAGGACCACATCGTCCTGGAGACGCTGCTCCAGCTGCGCGGCCGGGTCGACAAGGTCGTGGTGCCGCGGTCCTCGCGCGGCAACCTCCCCGACCCCAACATCGCCCTCTACCTGAGGCACCTCGGGCTGCCAGCCATGGAGGCCGACGACTTCGACGAGATCCCGTTCCCCGGCGGCAAGGTGACCGCGACGCCGTTCCTCGGCGAGCACTCGGACCTCGACATCCGGGCCAAGTCCACGTACTGGGTCGACATCGCGGGCAAGAAGGTGTTCGTCGGCGCCGACTCCTCGGGGATCGACCCCGTCCTCTACCGCTACATCCGCGGGCACCTCGGCCGGGCCGACATGGCGTTCCTCGGCATGGAGTGCGACGGCGCGCCGCTGACCTGGCTCTACGGCGGCCTGCTGACCAAGCCGGTCAGCAAGAAGATGAGCAACTCACGCAAGCTGTCCGGCTCCAACGCCGCGCAGGCCGGCGACATCATGGTCGAACTGGGTGCCGACGAGGCGTACGTCTACGCCATGGGCGAGGAGAGCTGGCAGGGCCACGTCATGGCCACCACCTATAACGAGGACACCTACCAGCTCAAGCAGATCGACGAATTCCTGAGCTGGTGCAAGGAGCGGGACATCACCGCCGAGCACCTCTTCAACAAGCGTCAGTGGCGCTGGTAGAGGCCTGTCATGCCTTTCGTGGAGACCAACGGCGTCCGGCTGTCGTACGCGACGGCCGGAGCCGGCGAGCCGGTGCTGCTCATCATGGGCACCGGCGCTTCTGGCCACGCCTGGACCATGCATCAGACCCCGGCGCTGCACCGGGCTGGCTACCGGACGATCGTGTTCGACAACCGCGGCGTCCCGCCGTCGGACGCGCCCGACGGCAAGTACTCGATGGCCGACCTGATGGCCGACACCGCCGGGCTGATCGAAGCCCTGGACCTGGCGCCGTGCCGGATCGTGGGCACATCGTTGGGCGCGATGGTCGCGCAGGAACTGGCGGTCGCCGCGCCCGGGCTGGTGCGCTGCGCCGTCCTGCTGGCCACCCGGGCCCGCACCGACGTGACGCGCAGCGCCCTGGCCGCAGCAGAGCGTTCCCTCTCAGAGGGTGGCGTACGCCTCCCGCCGGTTTACGCAGCCGCGGTCGCCGCGCAGCAGATGTTCTCCCCCGCCACCCTCAACGCCGACGTCGATGCCGCGACCTGGCTCGAACTCTTCGAGCTCACCGGCGGCGGCCTCGGGGCCGGCGGGCAGGCGTGGGTCGAGACCGGCCAGGACCGGCGCGCGGCACTCGCCGCCGTCACCGCCCCCTGCCGGGTTATCGCCTTTGCGGACGACCTCATCACCCCGCCGCACCTGGCCCGCGAAGTCGCCGAGGCGATCCCCGACTGCGACTACGTGGAACTGGCGGACTGCGGACACCTCGGCCACCTCGAACAGCCAGACGCGGTCAACGCCGCCATCGTCGATTTCCTCGACGCGCACTGACCCGTGCCGGCGCGGCGGGCGCGCATCGGCGAACACTGATGAACCCTGCCAGTCGCCGTAGAGCGCTGACGAGCACCGACCCGAGCGGACCGAGTAGGCCGCCCGGACCGGCGACCCCCAAGGAGAACACGTGGCCACCGAAGCCGCGGGCATCGATCCGTCGTCGCAGTCGGGCCCAGCCGGCCCGGCGCCACGCCGTCCGGCCCGGCCCGGCACAATCCGGCGGATCCTGCCCTACGCCGCCCGGCACCGGCGCCGGCTGGCGCTTCTGCTGACGCTGTCCGCCGTGGACGCGGTCGCCGTCTCGGCGAGCCCGTTGATCCTCAAACTCGTCGTCGACGACGGCATCGTGCCCGGCCGTGTCGGCCTGACCGTCGCCCTGTGCCTGGCCACCGTGGGCCTGGCCGCCGTCGACGCCCTCGCCGAGTACCTCCAAGCGCGCCTGTCCGGAAAGATCGGCGAGGGCCTGATCTACGACCTGCGGACGTCCGTCTTCGACCACGTCCAGCGCCAGCCCCTGGCGTTCTTCGCCCGCACGCAGACCGGCTCCCTCGTCAGCCGCCTCAACACGGACGTGATCGGCGCCCAGCAGGCGGTGACCAGCCTGCTGTCGCAGTCCGTCGGCACGCTGCTGACCATGGTCTTCGTCCTCGTGTCGATGTTCTGGCTGTCCTGGCCCATCGCGCTCGCGGCGCTGCTGATGATCCCCTGTGTGCTGGTTCCGGCCAGGTTCGCGGGCCGTAGGCTCCAGCGCCTGACCAGGGTTCTGATGCAGCACAACGCGGACCTCGGATCGACCCTGAACGAACGCTTCAACGTCTCCGGCGCGCTGCTCACCAAGCTCTACGGCCGCCCCGAGGCCGAGTCGGCGGCGTTCGCCGAACGCGCCGGCGTGATCCGCGACGTCGCGGTCCGGGCCCGGGCCCTGAGCCGGCTGCTGTCCGTCACCGGCTCCCTGCTCACCTCGCTCACCATCGCCCTGGTCTTCGGCCTGGGCGGCGTCCTGGTGATCCACGGCTCGCTGCGGATCGGCACGCTGGTGGCGATGGTCACACTGCTGATGGCCCTGTACGGCCCGCTGAACCAACTGACGAACATGCAGTCGATGGCGCTGACGGCGCTGGTCAGCTTCGAGCGGGTCTTCGAGGTGTTGGACCTCGAGCCAGCGATCGCCGACCGGCCCGGCGCGACCGCGCTGGGGATCGTGGCGACTGCGGGGAACCCCGGAAACGCCGGGTCCGCCGGAGCCGCGCCCGAGATCGAGTTCGACCGCGTCAGCTTCCGGTATCCCTCGTCCGCCGAGACGTCCCTGATGTCGCTGGAGGGCGTCGCGGGACGCGGCGCCGAGCGCGAGCCGGCCGGCCCGGTCCTGACCGAGCTCAGCTTCATCGCCCCGGCAGGACGGCTAACCGCACTGGTCGGCCCGTCCGGCGGCGGCAAGACGACGATCACCCAGCTCGTGCCCCGTCTGTACGAGGCGACCTCGGGGGCGGTCCTGGTCGGCGGCAGGGACGTCCGGGACCTGACCTCGAGTTCGCTGCACGCGGCGGTCGGCGTGGTCACTCAGGACGCGCACCTGTTCCACGACACGATCCGCGCCAACCTCGCCTACGCGTGTCCCAAGGCGAGCGAAGGCGACATCATCGAAGCCTGCGAGACCGCGCATATCTGGGATCTGGTCCGATCCCTTCCCGACGGCCTGGACACCGTCGTCGGCGACCAGGGCCACCGATTGTCCGGCGGCGAGCGCCAGCGCATCTCTCTGGTCCGGCTGCTTCTGAAGTCCCCGCCGGTCGTCGTGCTCGACGAGGCGACCGCGCACCTGGACTCGGAGTCCGAGGCTGCGATCCAGAAAGCACTGAAGACCGCGCTGGCCGGCCGCACGTCGCTGGTGATCGCCCACCGGCTGTCGACGGTCCGCGATGCCGACCAGATACTCGTGGTCGACCGAGGCCGGATCCGCGAGCGCGGCACCCACGAGCAGCTGCTGGCTGCCGACGACCTGTATGCGGAGCTCCACAGGGCCCAGTTCGACCGTCGGCCCGCGGTTCAGTGAACGACGGCCCATCGCTGCGCCACTCACCGGCCCGCCGCCGAGCGACGCGGCGAACAGTCGTCGCATCGGTCCCGTCGATGTCAGTCCACGGATGCCCGGCCGTCGGCCAGCTGTTCCGCGAAGCCCGACCAGGTGGTCGCGTACTGCAATGCGAGCTGCTGGACCAAGTCCGCGCAGTGCGGCGGTACAGCGGCGATCAGAACAGTCCGCTCCTGCTCCACCCTGGCCGCATGCTGGAGGAAGCACAAGAGGCGCCGGCCGTCCTCCTTGTGGCGAAGCGACGGGTCACGGATCAACTTTTGCAGCACCTCTACGGAATCCGACTGCACCATCAGTGCCTTCTTCGGCACCGCCGCGGCCTGTGGGACCGGATCCGGGTCCTCGTCGAGGTGCCGACGGACGTCGGCCACCGTCGTCGGGGACACCCCCGCCGCTCGGGCGATCTCCCGCAGCGAGGCCCGCGGCCGCTCGTGGAGAAGCCGCACCACCTCGCGCCGGTTCGCCCCGTGGTCCAGCGGCCGCATGCGGCCGTCCAGGCCCACCCGCTCCGTCGTCTCGGCGTCCTGGGACCGTTGCCGGATCCTTGCGACCGTCCTCGCCCCGAGCCCGACGGCCTGGGCGATCGCCCGGTCGGCCATATACGGGTGGGAACTCAGGATTCGTTCGACGGCGGCCTGGCGGTCGGCGCGGGTCAGCGGGAGCCCGTGCCGCACGTTCGCCTCGACGGCCCGGAGGAACGCGTCCGCCTCGGACCCGTCGAAGTACTCGACCTCGATGGTCTCCTGGCCGTTGAGCATGGCGGCCATGACCCGGTGGAACCCGTCGATCACCCGCAGCCCGCGCCGGTCGACCAGCACCGGCGGCAGCGGCTCCTCGGTCTCGGCCAGCCGCAGCACGTGGTCGGCGTCATGGCCGTCGAGCCGGGGCGACTCGCCGAGTGCCAGCAGCGCGATCGGGACCTCCCGGATCTCGTGCGTTGGCTCCCGGCCGGACCCCCCGAAGTCCCCGAGCGCCACCCCGGCCCCCCGGAGCAGGTGTATCAGAGCCGTGGCGTCGTTCTTCCTCTGCCCCACGTGCCGTCTCCTTCCCCGTACCCGGTCGATCCGGGCGCTTGGTCTCCGATCGCTTTACCCGTCCCGGCGTCAGCCTTTGACGTGGTAGTAGCCCACTGGGGAGCTGGAGTGCTGGCTCAGATGGATGCCGACGTGGCTGCCGGTGAACCAGGCTTCGATGGCCGCGGGGCCGGTGAGGGGTGGTGAGTAGGGGTTCAGAGGGCTGGCGGAGTTGTCGGTCGTCACCACGTACTCGGTGCCGAGATACATCGCGACGTGGTCGGTGTTGCTGGTGCGTTCCGGTGAGCAAGTCCCGCCTCTGACTGCGCAGATCGCGCGGGCGAGCAACCCGGGTGGTACGACGGCAATATGGGTGCGCGACCGGCTGGACGGGCTGTGGTGTGACGAGGACTTCGCCGACTGGTACCCGCGTGACGGGCGCCCGGGGTGCTGCAGTTCCTGCTCGGTCTGTCGGACCGGCAGGCCGCTGAGGCGGTCCGCTGCCGCATCGACTTCAAGTACGCCATGGCCATGGAGCTGGACGATCCCGGTTTCCACCACAGCGTGCTGGCCGACTTCCGCGACCGTCTCGCCGAAGGTGACCGTGCTGACCGCCTCCTCGACTTCGCTCTGGCCCGCCTCAAAGAGGCCGGACTGGTGCGCGAGCGCGCCACCCAGCGCACCGACTCCACCCACGTCATGGCCGCAGTGCGTGACCTGACCCGCCTGGAACTGATCACAGAGGCGGTCCGCGCCGCACTGGAAGAAGTCGCCGGCACCTCCCCTCACCTGCTGGACGAGCTGGTCGATGAGGACTGGGGGCGCCGCTACGGCCGCCCGGTCCGCCTGGGCAAGAACCCCACCAAGCCAACAGCTGGGGTCGGCATCAGCATCAAGCTGACGGTCGAGACGGCCGTGCTGAGCGCTGCGGTCACGATTCGGTGCGTCCTGCGCATGAATTCCCCTTGGTCGTGAACGTGAGAATCTGGAGCGGGCCGACCATAGGGCCTCACCCCCGCCTTTTCGGTCCCCGGCCTCCCCAGTGTCCCCCGCTTCCACCGGCCGGACGCCCAGCATGCAGGGCGCCGACCTCGCCGGTCTTGGAGATAAGCGCGCTTCAGCCGGAAGCGCGTCGCCCCTTCAGGCGGGGAGGTTGGGGATCCGCAGGCCTGGCTTGTTGCCGCCCTGAGAGCGTGTCCCATCCGGGCAGGAAGACCGAGGTGTTTCAACCTGGCTTGAATCACGGGCTGCTGGTGCAATCAAGGGCGATCACCGCGCATGGCTCGAGCACGGGGTAGCGGTGGTTTACCGGATCCATTTCACCGCCGAGGATCGGGCCCGTACCCGGGTGGAGGTGGCGTGGACATTGGGGCGCACCCGCTACGACGACCAGGAGGCCGTACACGCCTTCTGGAGTGCCCGGCAGGAAGACGTCGGTACGGGGACGTCTTCGAGCCGCTGGACGGCGGCGAGGGGATGGTCCGCGCAGGGAGGCGGGCCCGGTCGCGCCCTGCGGGACCACGCCGTGGCCACCGCGCTCACGGCACTGCAGAAGGCCGGCGGATATCAGTACGGCCACGCTACGCAGCTGGCACGCGAGCACGATGGCAATGAACGCACCGATCGAGACGCGGCGGCGGGAGCGGCCGCGGACCCGGATGACGGGTGTCTGCCCGCGACGGGCCCAGGTACGTGCGGTGGGCGGCGTCATCCAGAAACCGGCTCTCGACGTCCCGTCCAGCCGAGCCTCACCGTGGCCGTCGTCGCAGTCTGCGCGGAGTCCGCCGTCAGCCAACTGCCGCGTACACCTCGAAGGCGGAGAGGGCCGCTCCGGCCCACGCCGTGTTGTGGGTGACCTGTAGACGGACGAACCGGGCCGTGCGAGCGAGCGGGAGTACGACGCTATTACGCAGCTCCGGAGCGAATCGGCAGGCTACGGCGGGAGTGGCGGGTACGAGATCGTCCTCCGCGAGCCCGGTGTGGACGGCTAGCGTTTCGGTGCGTTCCTCCCAGCTGCGCGGGGTCCGCAGGACGATGCGCGCGAGTGACACAGGCTCGCCGAGGTCCACCTGGAGCCATTGCGGAAATCCCATGCCGTCGCTCTGCCACCACGTCTTGTCGCTACCGTCGATGGTGGCTTCGGGTGGGAAGCCTCCCATCGCCGTACTTGCCCTGACACGTCGCCCGAGAGCTCGGTCCCCGGTGGGGTCGAAGCCGACACCGTTCAGGTCGACATGGAGCGGACTGCGGGGTGCGTGGGAGTGCACGGTGAGTACTCCGGTACGCCGGCCGGTATGCGAGGGGGTGAATCCCACGGTGAGGACGGCACTTGCTCCGGGCGCGACCATGTCCGGGGTGGGCGGGGCTGCGGTGAAGTCTCCGGTTACTTCGATGTGTTGGACGAGGACCTGTCCGGGACCGGGATTGCGCAGTTCCAGGCGTTGAGGCGCGCCGGAGGTGAGCGGCGTGATTGCTCCGAAGTCGAGGCGGACGACCGAGGCGTGGAGGGCACCGTCCGGAGGCAGTTCGGGCAGTTCTTCGTCCCAGCCCTCGTTGCCCGCACCGCGCAGGAGTTCGAATCCCGGAACGGCGCGGTGTATCCCGGTCACACCGAGCCGTACGGCGCCGACGCGGGCGAAGCGGGCATATCCGCCCGCCTCCAGTTGGACTGCGCAGGTGCCCGCGCCGTCGATGGTCATCCCGTCGACGTCCACGCCGTCGATCCGGCTACCGCTCAACTGCACTGCCGCATAACGGCTGTTGGTCAGCGTGTTTCCGCTGACCCTCACGTCACCTGTCATGGGCGCGTCGTCGGCCAGGAGCCATAAGGCCCCCACTCCCGCGTGGTATCGAGGATGGTAGGAGCCCGTCCGGATCAAGGAATTTGCCTCAACGAAGGTTTTCCCCGCGAGGGGAACGGCGCCGTAGCGGTTGGCGATGTGGATCCCACCTCCCTCGGCGACCGAGTCGGCCAGCAGGTTCTTGGTGATCCGGTTGTCGTGACCTCCGTAGACGGCGATGTGATTGGCCAGCATCGGCAGCATGATGGTGTTCGCGTGCACGGTGTTGTGGTGGGTCGCCAGCCCGTCGGAGAACAGGGCGATGGCATCGTCACCGGTGTTGCGTATGTGGCAGCCGGTGATGGTGACATTCGAGACCCCGCGGTGCAGATTGATGCCGTCCGCGGTGGTGTTCATGATCCGGACGTTGCGGATGGTCAGGTCCTCGAAGGGGCCGTCCAGCCACATGCCGCACTTGGTGTGGGCGATCCACACATCTTCGATGGTGGAACCGCCGCCCAACGCGCCCCCGATTCCGTTGTGTTGCGCCGCGTCGTCGCGCTCGGTGACCTCGCCGAAAATCGCGAGCCCGGATATGTGCACGCCGGTGCTGGGGCGGGGCGACGGGTGCCCGTACAGGCCGACGCCGGCGCCGCGCAGTTCGGTGTACCAAGGGCCGGCGCCGCGGATCGTGATCCGGTCCAGGAGGATGTGGTCGGTCACCCGGTAGACGCCCGGGGGCAGCCAGACGGGGCGTTCGGTTCCGGTGGCTTCCTCGACAGCGGTCCGGATGGCTGAGGTCGAGTCGGTCGTACCCGTCAGGTCCGCACCGAAGTCGAGTACCGACAGGGCGTCTCGTGGCGGGGTTGCCGGTCCGCCGGTCTCCTCGAAGCAGGCGATGTCGACGGTGACCGGCACTTCCGCGCCGGCCACGGGCCGCAAAGTGACGCGTGTGCCCGGCGGGCATGTCCGGCCGAGGAGGACGTGCACGTCGTCGTAGAGATGGTGTGCCCGGCCGGCTGCCGGGTCGTTGGTGAACGGATATCCGCCGTAGTACCAGGAGTAGCGGGAGGTCAGGGTCAGCCGCTGGCATTCCTCCCCGTCGATGCGCAGGACCAGCTGTTGGGTGCGTCCGCCGCCCGTGGGAGCGTCGGGCAGGGAGTAGCGCACGGTCAGTGCGTCGGCAGGGGCCGTCAGGTGGAATTCGACGTACTCGTCCGGGCCGCAGAGCCGTACGACGGATCGGGCGACCGATTCCTCGACCAGGCGGGCATGTGGTCCGCTGGCGTCGAGGTGTGTGCCGTTGGTCCGGGCGTCCGCGGCCCGGTACACGTCCGGACCTTTCTGCGCTCCCGCGGTGGGGGCGGGGTTGGCGGTCATGCGCGCAGGATCCTTTCCACTCGGCGGCCGGCGAGAAGCAGCCCGGCGTTCATCAGGACGAGCAGGTAGACGACGGGCAGTGCCGTGGTCCAGCCGAAGCTGTCGAGCGACAGCCTCCGGACCAGGTCGACGGCCTGGGCCAGGGGCGTGCACTGAGCGAGGAAGCCGAGTGCCGCGGGGTAGCCGTCGGTCGGCGTGAACGTGCCGGAGAAGACGAACATGCTGAAGGTCACTAGGTTGACGCGGTCGAAGTCGTGGGTGCCTCGCAGGAACGTGGACAGGGCAAGGCTCATGGCTGAGCACGCGGCGCTCACCAGGAGGGCGGCGATGAACAGCGCGGGCAGGCGGGCGGGGTGGACCAGGTGGAGAGCGCACATGAAGGCCAGGAACGACACGGCGTGCACGGCGCTCGTGGCGACGTTCCACAGCATCTCGCCGCAGACGATCGCGAGTGAGGAGACTGGGGTACAGGCCGTGGCGTCGTGGAGCTTTGTCATTTTGAGTCTGGTGAAGAAGGTGAACGTCGATTCCGACACGGCACCGTTCATGAGGGAGGAGGCGAGCATGGCCGGAGCCACGAATGTGGCGTAGCTGGCCTGGTGGCCATAGACGGTCAGATCGCCGACCAGGGTGCCGACGCCGAGGCCGATCGCGCCGAGGAAGAAGACGGGCTCGAAGAGTCCGGAGAGCAGGACCCACAGGTATGACGCATGGCGGGCCGCCTCGACGTTGCGCAGGAACACCGCCCAGACATGGGCTGGTCGGGCGACTTCCGTCCAACCGGACGCCGCGGTCGTGGATGCAGGCACGGACCCTCCTAGTCCGAGAGGCGCCGAGAGAAAGCGCGGCGGGCGAGAGCGAGTCCGGCGATGGCCCAGGCAGCCAGGCAGAGCAGGTCCACGGCTGCGTTCTGGGCGGTGCCGGAGCCGAGCAGCAGCATGCGGGACAGGTCGGCGGCGTGCGTCAGGGGCAGGGCGAGGACTAGAGCGTGGGGCAGGGCGGGAAGGACGCCGAGGGGGAAGTAGACGCCGCTGAACATGGCCATGGGGACGACGCCGATACGGAAGAGGACGTCGAACATCCCGGCGCTGCGCACGGTGGCGCTGAATGCCATGACGGGAGCGGCGATCGAGAGGGCGAACAGTGGCAGAAGCGGGGCGACTGCCAGGGCGGACCACCGGTGTCCGACGCCGAAGAGCTCGATGACGGCCAGGAAGCTGAGTCCGCCGAGGGTGGCACGCCCGACGACGGCGGTCAGATGCCCGGTAAGGATGTCTGCGGGACTGGCCGGTGTGAGCCGCATGGCGTGGTAGATACGGCTCCACTCGAAGCCGCCGAAGACTGCCCAGGCGGACTCCGCGGCGCCGATCTGGACGACGGATGTGGCCAAAAGTCCGGCACCGACGAAGGCGAAGTAGGAAACGCCGGGTTGGGGCTCGTCACTGATGTACCGGCCCACCGACCAACCGATGCCGGTGAGTAGGCACAGTGGCAGCAGGAAGGAGTTGAACACCGAGTCGAGCCAGGTACGGCGGTATCTGGTGAACAGATGGGCGGTGACGGCGACCGCTCGGGAATCGGTCAGGACCATGGTCACTCCACCAGGGTTCGGCCGGTCAGGTGCAGGAAGACGTCTTCGAGTCCGCTGCGACGGACCAGGACGCTGCGGACCTCGATGCCGTTGCGGTGGACGGCGGAGGCCGCGGCCTCGCCGTCGTCGGCGTAGATCAGCGCTCGGTCGGGCAGCATCTCGACTCGCAGTCCCAGTCGGTTCAGTTCGTCTGTGGGTGCGCTGTCCTGTTGAAGGCGCAGTTCGACGACCTCTTTGGTGCAGTGCTGAGCGATCAGCCCGCTGGGTGTGCCAGTCGCGACGACCCGGCCGCTGTCGACGACGACGAGCCAGTCGCACAGCTGCTCCGCCTCGTCCATGTAGTGCGTGGTGAGTATCTGGGTGATGCCCCGCCGGCGGAGCTGGTCCAAGCGTTCCCACAGGAGGTGACGGGCCTGGGGGTCGAGTCCTGTAGTGGGCTCGTCCAGGAGGATCAGCTCCGGATCGTTGATCATGGCGCGGGCGATGCTCAGGCGCTGCTTCATACCGCCGGACAGGGAATCGACGCGATCGCCGGCCCTGTCCTGGAGACGGACGAACGCCAGAAGTTCGGCGGCGCGTGCCGCCGCTGTCGCACGCGTGATCTTGAAGTAGCGGGCGAAGACGGTGAGATTTTGCAGCAGACTCAGTTCGGGGTCGAGCGTGTCCTGTTGGGGACAGACTCCGATCCTCGCGCGTATCGCCGGTCCGTTGGTGATCGCGTCCATGCCGAATATGCGCAGCGTGCCCTCCGTCGGTTTGGAGATGCAGCTGATCATGCGCATCGTCGAGGACTTTCCGGCTCCGTTCGGTCCGAGCAGGCCGAAGACCTGGCCCGGCCGGACCTCGAACGCAACGCCGTCCAATGCGGTGAAGTCTCCATAGCGCTTCACCAGTTTCTTAGCGTGGACGAGCGGTTCCTGGGCCGGCATGTGTCGTGGTTCCTTCCACTGTTTTCGTGGCTGTGGGCTGCGCCCTGTGTGGACTGCATCGCCTGCGGGTCACAGACGCAACGAAAAGTGCTTGCGGCCGGTGGCCCGGCCGGAGCGCCGGCCCCCCGCGCGGGCCCCGGCGGCTCAGGTGGCCTCGATCTCGGTTCGGCTGCGGGAGACGTCCGTGCTTCGTTTCTCATGCCTGCGCTCCGCTGTGGGGCGGAGCGCCGATCACCGACAGGTGCCGGTCGAGGACGGCCTGGAAGGAGCGCCGCCAGTTCGTGCGGAAGTCGTGCTCCCGGCGGCCGCGCTCCAAGGCCGCTTGGCTGAGGTCCGTTCTCTCCTTAGAGGTCAGCTCGGTCACGGCTGTGAGCATGGCGGCGGCGTCAGAGGTATCCCGGCCGGCCGCCACCAGGCCGCTGACCCCGGATTCGACGAGTTCCGGGTAGACGCCGGTGGGCAGTACGGCGACGACAAGGCCTTTCCCATTGTTCATCAGCGCGGCCTCCACGGGGGTGACGGAGGCGGCTTCCCGCTCGGAAAGGAAGGCTGCGGACAGTGTTCTGGGCCATTGGCACAGGGCGGTGAGGACTCGGTCGTCCTGGCCGTGGAGGAGCACGGCCGGTGATCCGGTGTGCCGGACGTGCTCCTCCAGATCGGTGTAGGGATGTGGGTTGAGGATGACCGGGACCAGGCGGTCCTCGGTCAGGCGAGCGGCGTCGACCAACTTGTGGAAGCCTTTCTCCGCCACTCCCCTGCCCCAACTGATGACCAGGTCACGGTCCGTGGGGATGCCGAGTTCGTGCAGGAGTTCTGGGTTTGGCGGGACCGGCCGGAACTTGACGTGGTCGGTGGGCACCCCGGCACGGGCGTAGAGGGTCTTGTCGCCCGGGATGCCGTAGACCTGCTGATACTGATGGCGCATCCAGTGCGACTCCCAGCCGATGGACACGCGAGGGTCTGAACGGGCCAGGTGCCCCATCACCGAATCGGCGTAGGTCTCGGGCAGCTCGGCGTCGCCGTCGGGACGCAGGACGGGGTTGTGGGTCATGTGCACGTAGCTCGCCGCGAGCGCGAACTGGTCGGCGGCGCGGACGACGAACCGCGCTGCCATGGCGAACATGCTCATCCCGGAGATGACGAGGAGGGAGTCCGCCTCGTGTGCCACCGTGAGGGCCACCTGCCCAGCCGCCGAGCCGAGGGCTATGCAGTGCTCGAAGTGGTCCACCTCCCAGCTGTGGGCTCGCGGGTCGGCCAGCGGGTAATAGCGCACGTCGCCGTGGTGGACGTATCGGTCCAGGGCCTGGGCGAAGCGTTTCTCGTCCAGGCCCGCGCAGTTGGCACGTTCGGCGACGTGCCATTGCACCTGGACCCCGCGTTCGTCAGCGATCGCGGCGACGTCGTCGCGGGAGTCGAGGATGTTGTGGATGTACCGGGCCACGCCACCGTCGACCTGCCGGAAACCTTCGTTGGTCAGGAGCAGGACAGCCAGCCGGTGCTCAGGCATCAAGCTCCTTGAGGGTGGCGTCGAACCCGTGCTGGTAGAGGTAGGCCACGACGAGCCGGTTCAGGCCGATGCCGCAGCAGCCGCTCCACAGCTCCTGGCCTTCCGCAGTGATGTGGAAGCTCTCGGTCTGGTGGGTGCCCTCGGCGGAGCAGCCGGAGATTTCCCGGAGGTCGAACCGCTCGTCGAAGTGGTCGGCCCAGCCCGGGCGGGCCCGGTCGGGGCGGTTGCTGCTGAGCGGGACCTCGATGTCCTGCACGGGCACCTCGTCGGCGGTCTCCGCATCGTCTTGAGCCTCGACGAGGGAGGGTATTTCCATGCAGCCCTCGGCGGCGACGACCTGCCAGCTCAGTCCCCAGCCGGAGAGGAGTTCGGTCAGTGTCTGGCGCACCTGCCCACGGGTGGCGCGGACCTGCTCACGGGTGCCGAAGAAGACGTGCTCGACGCGGAGGAACTCGCGCGCCTTGATGGGGCCGTCCAGATCCGCTGAGTACTCGTTGCGCCAGGTCCAGCCGCCGAGCGTCTCCACGATGCGCAGCGGCAGCTCCTCCAGCGACAGCTGCCGGCCGCGCATGAGGTGGTAAAGGCTGATGCACTGGACCGGGTCGAGGACCTGGTTACCGTCCGGGCCTGCCGGGACGAGAAGTTCGGGCGCGTACTGGCTCAGCCGGAAGTCGTCGAGTGCCTGGCGCGGGATCAGCCGCGGGAACAGCCACTCCTCGAAGTCGTTGGCGTAGGCACGGTCGAGTATCTCGCCCTGCAGGCGTCGCAGCAGGCGCACCCAGGGGGCGCGGTAGACGTACTGCCCCTCCGCGAAGTTCTCGATCCACTTTCGGTCGAGCCCTTCGGCCACGACGTCGCCGCCGTGCACGTCGCCGAATTCGGATATGTCGAGAATGGTGCCGAGCTTCATCGGGCTGACTCCTTCAGTGAAAGGGTTCCATTGACGCGCCGTGCGGTTCGGGAGCGACGGTGGTGCAGCACGGTGTGGGCGGCTTCCAGGAGATTCGGGGCGTAGTGCACTCCGGCGACCGTGCTGGGCCGCGGCGGGGTGCGTGGACTGAGCAGGACCGTGGTGCATCCGGCGTTCAGACCGGCTTGCGCGTCGGTGGGGCGGTCCCCGACGAGGTAACTTTCCTTGAGGTCCACCGACAGGTCGGCGGCGGCCTGGCGTAGCAGTACGCTGGAGGGTTTGCGGCACCGGCAGCGGTGCCGCGCGCTGTGCGAGCACACGTAGACACCGTCGAGGCGGTCCAGTCGGCGGTGCATATGGTCGAGCGCGGAGCGATCGACCAGGCCCCGGGACAGGTCGGGCTGGTTGGTGAACAGAGCGATCAGAGCGCCGGCCGCGCGCAGTTGTGTGAAGCATTCCTGGACGCCGGGCAGGGCGGTCCATTCCTGTGCGTGGCGCGGGGAGGTGCGCCGTCCGCTCCGTAGGACGTGGGTGTTCAGCGTGCCGTCCCGGTCGAAGAACACGCACCATCCCCGGCCTCGTGGGGCAGCGGTCAGTGGTTCCACAAGTCCACCGACTTCCAGCCGTTCGGTGTCGGTACGCGGCTGCGTCGCTCCGCTCCGGTCAGCCGCAGCAGCAGGGTGTTCCGCGGGGTGGCGCTCTTGAAGAACGCCGGTTGGGTGAAGGCCGGATGTTCCACGGTCAGTACCACGCAGTCGGCATCGGCCGCCGCCTCGGTGAACGTGGTGCAGCGGTGCAGGTCATGGAGGTCGGCGGCCTCGGCGATCGGATCGTAGGCGGTGACTCTGGCGCCCTGTGCGTGCAGTTCGTCGGCCAGCCGCAGGGCCGCGGAGTCGCGGAGCGTGGACACTCCGGGTTTGTAGGTCAGGCCGAGCAGGCAGACCGTCCGTCCGGCGACGCCTTCGAGGTGCTTGTCCAGGGCTGCCAGCGGAGCCAGCGCGTGGACGGCGTTGGCCTGGGCCACGGCGCGGAAGAGGCCGTCACGGCCAATGGGTTCTCCGTGTTCCATGAGGGCACGCACATCACGGTGCAGGGTGGCGCCCGCGTACGCTTCTCCGGGGCGCAGCGGGGCCCGGGCGGCGACACGTTCGTCGGCGCGGACGCCGTCGAGGACGGTCAGCGGATCGGCGCCGAGATGACCGGCGACGGCTCCCAGCTCGTTGGCGAGGGTGATGCACAGGGCGAGGTAGGCGTTGGTGCCGTGCTTGACCAGCTCCGCTTCGACGAGGCGCATGTGGAGCTCGTTGCGGGAGCCGAGGCGGTCCAGCACGTCGCGTACGGCTTGCGGAGGGTGGGGGGAATTGCACCCTACGACGGTCCGTATGGGGTGCAGGAAGTCGGTGACCGCTCGGCCCAGGCGCAGGTTCTCGGGGATGTGGATCAGGTCGGGGCTGTCCGCCGGCAGGCCGGCGGTGGTGAGGGCGACGTCGCAGGTGCCGGCGCGGAGCTGGCTCGCCACGACGACGGGTCCGTGGCGCTGGTGGTTTGCCAGCAGTCGGTGCAGTGCGCTGAGGGGCCGGGAGTCGGTGACGCAGCCGTCTGCGGCGGTGCCGGTGTCGTGGACGACGAAGCTCATGTCGGCGTGCCGCAGGATCTGGGCGGTCTGTGCCTCGTCGAGCACGGGTCGCAGGGTGCCGTTCTTGCGGGCGGCGGTGAGGATTTCTGCGATTTCGGGTTCGTGGCCGCAGCGTTGGCCGCGGGCGAGGGCGTCGAAGGCTGCCGGGTCCGGCGTTTCGATGGCGTCGGGTCGTAGGTGGACTGTGTAGCCGAGCTGTGTCAGCCCGGCGGCGGTCACTGAGGCGAGGTGCCAGTCGCCGACCAGGAGGACGTCAGGCATGCCCGGCTTCACTTATCTGACGGCGTACCGCCTCGCGGATGGCTTCTTCGGACTCCCGTGAGCTGTGCCAGCCCATGGAGTGGGCTTTGGACAGGTCGAATTCCACCACCGGCACGTCGCCGGGCCAGCCGCGTTTGCCGCCGCCGTATTCGATCTCCGCGTCCAGGCCGAGTTCTTCCAATACGATCGCGGCGATCCTGGCGACGGTGGCGGTCTCGGTGGAGCCGAGGTTAGCGACGAGGATGTCGGTCTTCGCCGCTGCGGCCAGGTCGACGATGCCTCGGGCGCAGTCCTCGGCGAGGAAGTAGTTCTTGCGCTGGTGTCCGTCGCCCAAGATGTGGAGCCGGCTCGGGTCCTCGCGCAGCTTGTTGAGGAAGTCGTAGATGACTCCGTGGTTCATGCGTCCGCCGACCACGTTGCCGAAGCGGAAGATACTTGCCCGGAAGCCGTAGAGGTGGCAGTAGGAGGAGATGAGCGCTTCGGCGCCGAGCTTGGCCGCGCCGTAGACGGAGATGGGCAGCATGGGTCCGTGGTGCTCGGCGGTGGGGCGCTGCGCGAGTTCCCCGTAGACGGTCGAGGAGGAGGAGAAGACGATCTGTTTCACGTCGGCCCGCCGCATGGCTTCCAGGACCGAGCGGGTTCCCAGGATTGACTGCTGGATGTCGACCCAGTTGTTCTCCAGGCCGACGCGCATGTCGACGCTGGCGGCCAGGTGGATGACCTGGTCCACGCCGTGTGACATCACCTCGGTCAGCCGGTCGGTCTCCAGCACGTCCAGTTCGTGGACGATGACGGTGCCGTCGCGCTCGTGAGGTTCGATCCAAGCGCGGGTGGTGTTGGAGAAGTTGTCGACCACCACCACGGGGGTGCTGTCCGCGGCGACCAGGTGGTCAACGACATGGCTTCCGATGAATCCTGCGCCGCCGGTCACCAGGGTGCGAGGTCGGGTCATCGGATACCTCCGAGGAAACCCCGGCCTTCAGGCCGGGGAGGAATCGGACTCCTGCGGAGCAGGGCAGGGAGCCGGGATTCGCTGCCAGGGCGAATCACGGTGCTCTGACCCGCAGGTTTGGTCCTGTCTAGTAGTGGCGCTAGTTTGCGGGCGTGACCGCAAACCATGTGAAGCGGGCGTTCAAGTACCGTTTCTATCCGACGGATGTGCAGGCGGCTGAGCTGTCGCGCACCT
>NZ_JBEXCW010000105.1:0-24602 GCF_040605435.1 Streptomyces sp. NPDC005574 | reverse complement strand
CCTTCGCACACGTCGAGCGCGCCCAGGAGCTGGCCGCGGAGTCCGGTGATCCCACCGCGTTCGTGGAGCTGGCGCTGCTGGGGGCGCGCGCCTGCCGCCTGACGGAAACGCCGGGGGGCCCGGGGGCCGGGGCGGCCGACGGGGGGAGCGGCAGGCTTGCCGGGGCCGGCACCGGGACGAGGGCCGGGACGGGGAACGGCACCGGGACTGCGGTCGGGCACGGCACCGGCACCGGGACTGCGGTCGGGCACGGCACCGACACCGGGACCGGGACCGACACCGGGACTGCGGTCGGCCACGGCACCGACACCGGGACGGGGAACGACACCGGCACTGCGGTCGGGCGCGGCGCCGGCGCCGGGACGGGGACCGACACCGGCACTGCGGTCGGGCGCGGCGCCGGCGCCGGCACCCGAACCGGGTCCGGCACTGACACCGGCGCCACTGCCGAAGCCGACGTACGGGCCGCTCGTGCCGTGGCCGCTCCCAGCTCCACCCCCGCTCCCAGCTCCACCCCCGCGCCCGGACGGGCCCCCGCCCCCGCCGCCGGCTGGGCCCCCGCCGATCTGGGCGCGCCCACGACGTTCGTGCTGCTCAGGCATGGTGAGACACCGCTGACCCCCCAGAAGCGGTTCTCCGGCAGCGGCGGCACCGACCCCGCGCTCTCCGCCGTCGGCAGGGAGCAGGCCGAGCGGGCCGCGGCGGCGCTGGCGCGGCGCGGCACGATCCAGGCCGTCGTGTCCTCGCCCCTGACCCGGACCCGGGAGACGGCGGCCGCGGTCGCCGCCCGGCTCGGCCTCGAGGTGGCCGTCGAGGACGGCCTGCGCGAGACCGACTTCGGGGCGTGGGAAGGGCTCACCTTCGGCGAGGTGCGCGACCGCCACCCGGACGACCTGAACGCCTGGCTGGCCGACCCGGACGCCGAACCGACCGGCGGAGGCGAGAGCTTCGCGGCCACCGCCACCCGGATCGCCGCCACCCGCGACAGACTGCTGGCGGCGTACGCGGGCCGCACGGTCCTGCTGGTCACGCACGTGACGCCGATCAAGACGTTCGTACGGCTGGCCCTCGGCGCCCCGCCCGAGTCCCTGTTCCGCATGGAACTCTCGGCGGCCGCCCTGTCGGCGGTGGCCTACTACGCGGACGGCAACGCGAGCGTCCGCCTCCTCAACGACACGTCACACCTGCGCTGAGGACGGCGTGTCTCAGGCGCCCGGCTGCCGGTCACGGGCCGCCCCCAGCGCCGCCGCCGCGCGGGCCAGGCGTTCGACGCGCGCCCAGTCGCCGGCCGCGATCGCGTCGTCGGGAAGCATCCAAGTACCCCCCACACAGCCGACGTTGGGCAGCGCCAGGTAGTCGGGCGCGTTGCCCGGACCGATGCCGCCGGTGGGGCAGAAGCGGGCCTGCGGGAGGGGCCCGGACAGCGACCGGAGATACGCCGTTCCGCCCGCCGCCTCGGCCGGGAAGAACTTCATCTCCCGCACCCCGCGCTCAAGGAGCGCCACGACCTCGGAAGCGGTCGACACCCCCGGCAGGTACGGCACCCCCGACGCCCGCATCGCCGTCAGCAGTACGTCCGTCCAGCCCGGGCTGACCAGGAACCGCGCCCCGGCCGCCACCGACTCGGTGACCTGCGCGGGCGTGAGCAGGGTCCCAGCGCCGACCACCGCGTCCGGCACCGCGCCGCTGATCGCCCGGATGGCGTCGAGCGCGGCGGGCGTCCGCAGGGTCACCTCGATCGCGCGCAGCCCGCCGGCGACCAGGGCCCGGGCGAGCGGTACGGCGGTGGCGGCGTCCTCGACCACGACCACGGGCACGACGGGCGCGAGGTCCAGCACCGAGGCGTCGCGGGCACGCGGAGCGGAGGGCAGGGGTGAGGTCATGAGCCTCATCGTGCCCGTGGCGTGCAGCACACGCAACGAACGTTGCACATGCTGCAACACAGTCGGCCGGCCGTCAGTGGATCTCCGTCACCAGCACGTCCAGCGACCAGGGCCTGCCCGTCTGCGCGGGCGCCTGGGCCTCCACGACGTACCCGAGACCGCGCAGCGCCTCCACCAGCTCGGCCGGGTTCTCCGGCAGCGCCGGTGCCGACAGCAGGGCGCGCACGATCCGTCCCTTCGTCGCCTTGTTGAAGTGGCTGACGACCTTCCGGGTCGGCGCGTGCAGCACGCGAACGGTCGCCGTCCGCCCCGCGACCTCCCCCTTCGGCTTCCACGCGGCGGCGTACGCGGACGACCGCAGGTCCAGCACCAGCCCCCGCCCCGCAATCTCCGGCAGCACCTCGGCCATCGGCGCCCGCCAGTGCCCGCCCAGCGCCCCGAGACCGGGCAGCCGTACGCCCATCGAGCAGCGGTAGGAGGGGATCCGGTCGGTCACCCGGACCGCGCCCCACAGCCCCGAGAACACGAGCAGCGACCGGGCCGCCCGCCGCTTCGCCGCGGTGTCCAGCGAGGCCAGGCCCAGGGCGTCGTAGAGCACCCCGGTGTAGATCTCCCCGGCCGGCCGGGTGCCCGCCGTGCGCAGCGCGGTGTTCTTCGCGACCTCACCGCGCAGTCCCTCGCTCAGCCCGAGCACCTCGCACGCCTTGGCCTCGTCACCGGCGCACAGCTCGACCAGCTCCTCGACCACGGCCTCGCGGGCCTCGTGGAGCCCCGGCAGCGACAGCGACTCCAGCTTCAGCGGGGCGCCGCGACCGGAGGATGCCTTGCCCTCGGAGGGCGGCAGCAGGACCAGCACGGAGGATCTCCTTCTCTACGGACTCCGGGACAGCGTACGGCGCACCCGGACCGCCCCCGGAACCACGAGGTGCGCTTCGCGCCCGAGGTGCCGACCCCTGGATGCCCTGCGACGGCGTCACGTTGGTACTGCGGTGACCTCCACCAAGCCCAAGGCCGACCGTGAGGTCAAGCGGCACTGCTACGCCCGCGCCGGCATCCCCCTCTACCTGCTGGTCGACCGGGACGTTTCGTCGGTCAGCCTCTTCAGCGACCCCGAGCACGACGACTACCGCGAACGCCGCACCCGCCCGCTCGGAAAGCCACTGCCCCTCCCCGAGCCGTTCGCGTTCGACGTGGACACGTCGGACTTTCTCTGAGCTCGCCCGCGTTACACCCCTGCAAGCACACAAGGGGGAGTGACATGGGTGAGCAGGCACTGTGGACCAGGGCGAGACTCGGCCGCTGCGGCCCGCCGCTGGACCTGCTGACCGCGCGGTTCGACCGGCACGTCTACGCCCCGCACGCCCACGAGGAGTTCACCATCGGCGTCTGCGTCGGCGGCTCCGAGATCATCGACTACCGCGGCGGCCACGTCCGCACCGGCCCCGGCTCCATCGTCGTACTGGCACCCGGCGAGATGCACACCGGCGGCCCGGGCAACGCCACCGACGGCTACGCCTACCGCGCCGTGTACGCGGCCCCCGGCCTGCTCGCCGAAGGCGTCCTCGACGGCCTGCCGCACTTCCGCGAGCCCCTCGTCGACGACCCCGAACTCGCCGCCGCCCTGCGCCGCACGCACACCGAACTCAGCGCCTGCCCCGACCCGTTGGAGACCGAGTCCCGTCTCCCGTGGCTGCTGACCGCCCTCGCCCGCCGCCACTCCACGGCCCGCGCGACCCCCGACGCGATCCCGGGCGCCGACCGCCTCGCCCACACCGTCCGCGACCGCCTCGCCGACGAACTCCTCGCCCCGCCCTCCCTCGCCGAGCTGGCTGCCGACCTGGGCCTGTCCCGCTACCAGCTCCTGCGCGCCTTCCGTACGACGATGGGCGTCCCGCCGTACGCCTGGCTCGCCCAGTACCGCGTCAACCGGGCCCGCGGTCTCCTGGAGGCCGGCCTGCGCCCCGCCGAGGTCGCCGCCCTCGTCGGCTTCGCCGACCAGGCACACCTCACCCGCTGGTTCCGCCGCGTCCTGGGCGTGACCCCGGCGGCGTACCGCAACAGCGTTCAAGACGCGGGGTGAGGCGGCGGCCGACACTGCTGCCATGACTGCACGCGGCTGGTTCCTGTTCTCCCTGATGGGAGTGGTCTGGGGCATCCCCTACCTGCTGATCAAAGTGGCGGTGGAGGCTCCGCTGTCCCCGTCCATGGTGGTGTTCACGCGCTGCGCGGTGGGCGCGCTCCTCCTGCTCCCCTTCGCGGTACGGCAGGGCGGCCTGGCCCGGACCGTCCGCGCCCACTGGCGCCCCATGCTGGCCTTCGCGTGCATCGAGATCGTGGGCCCCTGGTTCACGCTCACGGACGCCGAACGCCATCTGTCCAGCTCGACGGCGGGCCTGCTGATCGCGGGCGTACCGATCGTCGGCGTGGCCCTGGCCCGCTTCTTCGGCGACACCGAACGACTCGGCATACGGCGGCTCACGGGCCTCGCGCTCGGCCTGGCGGGCGTCGGCGTCCTCACGGTCCCGCACCTGACGGGCGGCGACGCGCGCTCCATGGCGGAGGTGCTCCTGACGGTGGTGGGCTACGCGACGGCCCCCCTCATCGCGGCCCGCCACCTGAAGAACGTCCCGACCCTCCAGCTCACGGCCCCCTGCCTGCTCCTGGCGGCCCTGGTGTACGCCCCCGGAGCCGCCATGACCTGGCCCGCCCGGATGCCCTCCGCCGAGGTGCTGGCGGCCCTCGCCGCACTGGGCGTCATCTGCACGGCGGTGGCCTTCGTCGCCTTCCTGGAGCTGATCAAGGAGGCGGGCCCGACCCGGGCGACCGTGATCACCTACGTCAACCCGGCGATCGCGGTGGCGGCGGGCGCGCTGTTCCTGGACGAACCGTTCACGACGGGCATCGCGGTCGCCTTCACCCTGATCCTCGCGGGCTCGATCCTGGCGACGGCGGGCCGGGCCGCCCGGACGGACCCCGCCACGGGGACACCGGTACCGCCGCAAGGTCCGGCCCCCCGGCCGGAACGAGGTGAGGTCCACGCCGGGTAACATGGCCGACACGGCAGACGAGCCGGGCGGACGGCCGCGTGAAGCCCCTTCGGGGTGCTTCCCGAGGAACGTCCGGACTCCACAGGGCAAGGTGGTGGCTAACGGCCACCCGGGGTGACCCGCGGGACAGTGCCACAGAAAACAGACCGCCTGGTGCTTCGGCGCTGGGTAAGGGTGAAACGGTGGTGTAAGAGACCACCAGTGCCCAGGGTGACCTGGGCAGCTAGGTAAACCCCACCTGGAGCAAGGTCAAAAGGAAGCGCCTTTCGGGATATGAAAGGCGGTTCTGCGAGGACGTTCGAGGGCTGCCCGCCCGAGTCCCCGGGTAGACCGCACGAGGCCGGCGGCAACGCCGGCCCTAGATGGATGGCCGTCTCCCGGCCGGCCGCGAGGCCGCCCGGCGACAAAATCCGGCGTACAGCCCGACTCGTCTGCCGCTCGTTGTCCAGCAGCTCAGATGCCAGGTTCTCTCGCTGACGGACACTCGGGCGCACCGGACGCGGGCCCGGAACGTCACGGCGACTGCCTGTCCCTCGCCTTGGACCGCTACGAACTCCTCGGCGCCGCGCCACTTCTTCCGCAGTGGTCGTGCGGCTGGGTGGAGCCCGCGCTTGCCGATCTTTGCCGTTCCTTGGGGTCGCCCATACCTCCCGCACAACCGTTCTCCATAGTGTCTCGGGTTGGCATGTGCACAGAGTGAGGTACGGGGGTGGGTGGCATGTCGGACCTGAAGAAAGAAGCGGCGTCGCTGCACGGGGCGGCCTCGGGGTCGCTCGGGGTGGGGCACCACACGGCGAAGCCGTCGCGGCAGTCCGAGGCGCAGTCAGATGACCTGGGCGCGCTGGGCTCCTGCGGGTCACTCCTCAGCGCTACGGGCGAGACAGGCGAGGGCATGACCAAGCTGACCGGGCAGCTGACGGAGGAGTGGGAGGCGGAGGCGAAGCTGATCGGGGAGGTCTCCGACGCCTTCGACCTGCTCGACGTGTTGCTGGCGGCGGCGGCCCGGCCGGCGAAGGACTGAGCCGGCCGTGGTCGACCTGAATCCGTTCCACTACATCAACAAGTTCAACCACATGTTCGGCGACTCGGTCGCCAGTGGTCTGGAGTTCCTGGGTATCACCGATCCGGCGGTGGACCCGGACGGGGTGCGGGAGACAGCGAAGAAGTGGCGGCGTCTGGCCACGGGTCTGGACGAGGCGGCCGCCGCCGCGCAGCGGGCGCTGTCGGACGTGGAGTGGGAGGGCGAGGCCGCGAAGGCTCTCAACAAGCGCTCCAGGGCGGCCCGGAAGAACGCCGGGGACATGGCCGACGCGCTGCGGGAGGGCGCGAAGGCACTGGACGACTTCGCGGATCAGGCACACGAGTTGCTGTCCGAGATCGGCGTGATGCTGGCGGAGATCGTCGAGTTCGAGATAGCGGGCCTGGCGCTGGACGTCCTGACCGCGGGGGCGTCGTCGGTGGCGGCCACGCTGGTGGCGGGTGAGCGGGCGCTGAAGGTGGTGGCGCTGATCGCCCGGATCGAGGAGGAGGGCACGGCGCTCGCTTCGGTGGTCCGCGGGGTGATGGAGGTCATCCGGGGGGTGGAGCGGGCGCTGAAGGCGCTGAGGGAGATCCGGGGCGTCGCGTCGGTGGCCAAGATGGCCAAGGAGGGCGCGAAGTTCTCGGCGTTCGCGACGCTCCTGGAGGACCCGGGCGCGTTCAAGGACCCGGAGAAACTCGCCGGCATCCTGGCCGAGGGCGCGGTGCTGGGCGTCGGCCTCGGCATCCTGGGCAAGGCCCTCGGCAAGGGCCTGAAGGCACTCAAGCCGGCCGAACTGGCGAAACTGAGCGAGGCGTTCAAGCTCAACTGCGCCGCGTTCGAGCGGCTGAAGCTGAACCCGGGCTACGAGAAGCTGCCGGCCTCGGTCCGCAACATGCTCAAGACGTTCGTGCGGGACCCGATCGACGTGGCTACCGGCGACATGGCCCTGCCCCGCACGGACGTGTCACTGCCGGGTGTGCTCCCGCTGGTCCTGGAGCGCGTCCACCTCTCCTCCTACCGCCACGGTGGCTGGTTCGGCCCGACCTGGGCGTCCACCCTCGACCAGCGCGTCCAGGCCGACGACGAAGGCTTCGTGTACGCGACCGCGGACGGCGCACGTGTCTGCTTCCCGGTCCCCGCCCCCGACACCGGCGAACCCGTCCGACCCGACACCCCCGGCTCAGGCCTGCTGCTGTCCTGGGACACCGAGACCGACGGCGGTATCCGCGTACACGACCCCGACACGGGCCTGGACAATGTCTTCCACAGCCCTGTGCCCGCGGCCGGCGACACAGCCGTCGACCTGCCGTTGCAGTACATCCAGGACCGCAACGGCAACCGCATCACCATCGAGTACGAGACGGGCGACATCCCCGGAGCCGTCGTTCACTCCGGCGGCTACCGCGTCGCTCTCGACCACAACCCCGCCCGCTCTCGCATCACCGGCCTGCGTCTGACCGACCCGGCCCACCCCGACCGGCCAGGCACCACCCTGGTCACCTTCGGCTACGAGGACGGCCACCTCACCGAGGAGACCAACTCCTCCGGTCTGCCGCTGCGTTACACGTACGATCCCGAAGGCCGCATCACCTCCTGGACCGACCGCAACAACACGACCTACTGGTACCGGTACGACGACCGAGGCCGAGTCACCGCCACCGGCGGCACCGGTGGCGTCCTTGCCTCCACCCTCGCCTACGACGGGGAGTCACGCACGACCCGCGTCACCGACTCACTCGGCCACGTCCGTACCTATGAACACAACGAGGCGCTGCGCCTGATCCGCGAGACGGACCCGCTCGGCAACTCCACCTGCCGGGAGTGGGACGACGACCTCCAACTCGTCTCGGTGACGGACCCGCTCGGCCGCACCATCCGCTACGGACGTGACGAGAACGGACGGGTCGTTTCCGCCGGCCGACCGGACGGCCGGACGACCCACATCGTCTATGGCACGCTCGGGCTGCCGGTGACCGTCGTCACCACGGACGGCAGGCAGTGGGACTGCGCATACGACGAACGCGGAAATCTGACCTCCGCCACAGCCCCCTCAGGAGCCGTGAAGAGGTCCGCCTACGACCGAGCCGGCCGCCTCACCAGTCTCACCGACGCAGTCGGCTGCACCACCCGCATCCAGTCCAACGCCGCCGGAGTTCCCGAACGCATCACCGACCCATACGGAGCCTCGACCCGATACACCCTGGACGCGTTCGGCCGCCCCGTCACACTCACCGACCCGCTCGGCAACGTGACTCGCCTGGAGTGGACCATCGACGGGAAGCCGGTTCGCAGCACCGCCGCGGACGGCACCACCGAGTCGTGGACGTACGACGCCGAGGGGAACCGCACCGGCCACACCGACGCCACGGGTGCCGTCTCCCGCTTCGAGTACACGTACTTCGACCGGTTGTCGGCGCGTACCGGCCCGGACGGCGTTCGGTACACCTTCGCCTACGACACCGAGTTGCGCCTGATCGAGGTCACCAACCCCATGGGCCTGACCTGGAAGTACGCATACGATGCCGCCGGACGGTTGGTTACGGAGACAGATTTCGACGGCCGCACGCTGACCTACACCTACGATGCCGCCAGCCAGCTCACCAGCCGCACCAACGTGCTCGGTGAAACGATCCGCTTCGCACGTGACGAACTGGGCCGGACGGTCCTCAAGGACGTGGCGGGCCGGGAGACCACCTACGCCTACGACCTGACCGATCAGCTCGCCCGGGCCACCGGTCCGGACGGCACGACCCTCACGCTGCTCAACGACCGCGACGGGCGACTGAGTTCGGAGACGGTCAACGGGCGCACCCAGACCTACACCTACGACATCCTGGGGCGCCGAACCAGCCGCACCACCCCCGCCGGCGCCACCACCACCTGGTCCTACGACGCCACGGGCCGCCCCACCGGGATACAGGTCTCCGGCCGCAGCATCGACTTCACCTACGACGAAGCAGGCCGGGAACTGGAGCGTCATATCGGTGGGACGGTCACCCTTGAACACGGCTTCGACGCCCTGGGCCGCCTGACCAGCCAGTCGCTAACCCGCGCGGACGGCCGCACGCTGCAGCACCGCGCCTACACCTACCGCGCCGACGGCTATCTGACCGGCGTCGACGATCAGCTCAACGGCACCCGCCGCTTCGACGTGGACCCGACTGGCCGCGTCACCGCGGTCCACGCCCACAACTGGACCGAGACCTACGCCTACGACAACGCCGGCAACCAGACACACGCCACCTGGCCCGCCCAACACCCCGGCCACGAGGCCACGGGCGCCCGCATCTACACCGGCACCCGGATCACCCGCGCGGGCAACGTCCGCTACGAACACGATGCCCTCGGCCGCATCACCCTGCGCCAGAAAATCCGCCTGTCCCGCAAACCCGACACCTGGCACTACCGATGGGACGCGGAAGACCGCCTCACCCAGGTCACCACCCCCGACGGCACCCGATGGCGCTACACCTACGACCCCCTGGGCCGCCGCACCGCCAAACTCCGCCTCGCAACCGACGGCGAAACCGTCGCGGAGCGCGTCGACTTCACGTGGGACGGCGCAACACTCTGCGAACAGACCGCGCAATCCGCCGACCTCCCGAACCCCGTCACCCTCACCTGGGATCACCAGGGCCTCAAACCCATCGCCCAGACCGAACGCATCACCGCGGTCGATGCACCACAACAGGAGATCGACTCCCGCTTCTTCGCGATCGTCACGGACCTCGTGGGCTCTCCCTGCGAACTGGTCGACGAACAAGGGGACATCGCCTGGCGCGCCCGCCGCACCCTCTGGGGCGCCACCACCTGGACCAGCGATGCGACCACCTGCACTCCCCTGCGCTTCCCCGGGCAGTACAACGATCCCGAATCCGGCCTCCACTACAACTACTTCCGCCACTACGACCCCGAGACCGCCCGCTATCTCACTCCTGACCCCCTCGGTCTCACCCCCGCCCCCAACCCCCACACCTACGTCCACAACCCGTGCACCAGGACCGATCCACTCGGTCTTGAAGAGTGCGGCGAAAACCTGATCTCGGTCTTCCGTAAACAGACCGACCACCCACTGAGTCAGCGGATTCACATCGGTGAGAACGGCGAGGTGACGATCACCGGTAAAGGCAAGCTGTATCTGAACATGAGCGGCGATATCAGGCACACATTGGAATACCGGGGCGACGGCGGCCAGATCGTCTCGTTCAAGATCTCCGAAGACTATCTGGTCAAGGTTCGTGAATCCGCTCTGCCGCAGAACAAGGATGATCATCCTGACGGTGGCGCCTTCACCCGCACGGAATGGAAAGGCCTGCTGCAGGAGTACCCGGAAATCTCCGATCCGACCAAGGGGAAGGACCTCTACGGAATCCCGGCCAAGCTCCTCGGTGAACTCCGCGACAACATCGTCAAGGGCTCCGGACGTGTCGAACAGGAAGATAGGATCGTGCGATGATTCACAGCGAGGAGAGTGTCGCTGCCGAACTGGACCGTGTTCGGCGGCGTCCCGCGATCGAGTCGGCTCCGCCGGTTCTGGCCGCTTTCACCGTCGATGTGCGTGAGGGGACCTCCGAGGCGTACGCGCTACGCGTACGTCGTGTCCTGTCGGCCGCCCTCCACCTGGCCTGCACGGCGGAGTTCGACGATGAAGACCTGCCGACGGACGAGTTCCCTGAATGGTTCACCACGGCATCCGTCCGCGACGGCGAGGTGCCGTCAGAGGAATTCGTCCGACACGGCCGCACCGCGTATGCAGACCGTAGCGGCGGAGGCCCTTGGTCCTTGCAGAACTGGATCTATCGGTTCGACCCGGACGAGGATTCTCGCGGCTGGGAGTTCTGGGACATCGTCGGGGTGGGCCCGTCGCGGCTCCGCGTCTGGGTCGACAGCTGGGGGGAATCCTTCTTCGGCTCCCTGGAGCTGCTGTGGCTGCTGTACGCGGCCGGTGCCACACATGTAGAGGGACCGGAAGTCCTCAAGGCGGAAACGTGGGCGTCCGAGGTGCGCGGTCGGTGACGGAGGCAGAGCAGAGACGGATCGTACGGGCGGAATACGCTGACTCCACGATCGTGGTGTACCAGGCATATCCGCGGGAGATCTCGGAACCGGCGGTGCGCGCTCGGACGTTCGTGGCGCCGTTCAAGCGCGAACGCATGACGTGGATCAAACCGTCGTTCCTGTGGATGATGTATCGCTCCGGCTGGGCCCGGAAGCCGAACCAGGAAAGAATTCTGCGGATCGAAATGGACCGGGCCGGGTTCGAATGGGCGCTGGCGCACGCGGCCCTCAGCCACTTCCAGCCCGGTGTGCACGAGGACGAGGCTCAGTGGCGAGCGGAGGCCGCCGAGTGCCCGGTGCGTGTGCAGTGGGACCCGGACCGGTCGATCCATCTGGAACCGCAGCCATGGCGAGCCATTCAGGTCGGTCTGTCCGGCGAAGCCGTGGACCGCTATGTGGACGATTGGATCGTGGACATGGCGGACGTCACCGAACTGGCATGGTCGGTCCAAGCCGCTGTACTCGACGGCAGGAGCGACGAGGCACTGCGCCGGCTGCCGACGGAGCGCTCATATCCGCTTCCAGAACGGCTCCGTCGGCGATTGGGCGCGGACGGATGACTGTCCCCGGCGTACAACCCGACTCGTCTGCCGCCACCCGCGGCTTTGTCGTGGAAAGGGCCTCCGACCTGCGTCGGAGCCCCTTTCCGGTCGTCCGGGGACCGGGGACCCCGGCTCCCGCCGGGTCAGGCCGGGGTCAGCCGGCGTCCGACCCCCACGTCCCCGCCGACGCACCGGGCTTCCGGACCCTGTGGCGTCAGGCCTCGGTCACCCCGGACGAGGTTTCCAGCACAGTCCTCAGCGACGGCCTGCGACCAACAGGCGCGAGCTGGGGCGAGAAAACCCTGCAAGAACGCGCGGACCACAACCTGGAGACCCACCTCACCCTGCGCGAACTGCGCACCCTGCACCTCGGGATGCCACCCCGCACCCAGATCCACGTATGCGAGAACCCACGCGTGGTCGAAGCCGCCGCCGACGCCGGCTGCACCGCGACCCTGATCGTCGTCCTACTCGCGGTACAGCGCCGCCTCCTCGTCGAACAGGGCCTGCTGCTCGCCCTCCTCCGCCTTGCGCAGCCGCTTGGTGCGGGCGCCCACGACCAGGGCGGTCGCCAGGCCCGTCACCGCGAAGGCCACCGGGACCATCCAGTTCCGGTTGACCGCGTGGCCGAGGGCGTGGTCGAGGGAGAGGCGGCCGGGGCCGGTGACCGCGAGGCCGGCCGCCGTCAGGCCGAGGGCCGCCGCGTACTCGTAGCCGCCGCCCTGGTTGAAGAAGCCGTTGGGGGTGTGCACGGCCGCCGCGCCGGCCATCGCGCCGGCCGCCGAGGCGCCCGCGGCCGGGGTCGCCAGGCCCAGCGCGAGCAGGGCTCCGCCGCCGGCCTCCGCCAGGCCCGCCGCCGTCGCGCTCGCCTTGCCGGGGGCGTAGCCGATGGACTCGAAGTACTGGCCCGTTCCCTCCAGGCCGTGGCCGCCGAACCAGCCGAAGAGTTTCTGCGCGCCGTGCGCCGCCAGCACTCCGCCGGTGCCCAGCCGGAGCAGCAGCAGGCCCAGATCACGTCGGTCGTAAGCGGTCACGAACACTCCCGGTGCAGTCGGCTGGAACTGGAACGTGGACATCGATCCCCTCCCGCGTTTCCACCGTCGCACTTCTGACACCCGGCGTCCGGTCCGCGCCGCCGTTCGGGTGGCGGCCTCCCGCGCGCGGTGCGAGTGTGGCGGGCATGACGATTCAGACCGCCCGACTCAGCGACCCGGCCGTCCGCGCCTTCGTCACCGCCGTCAACGCCCATGACCGGGACGGCTTCCTGGCGCTGCTCGCGCCCGGCGCGACGATGGCGGACGACGGGTCCGACCGGGAGCTCACCGACTGGATCGACCGCGAGATCTTCTCCTCCCACGGGCATCTGGAGGTCGAGCGGGAGTCCGAGGGCGGCCGTGCCCTGCTCGCCCGCTACAGGAACGACGCCTGGGGCGAGATGCGGACCCGCTGGAGCTTCACCGTCGGGGAGGACGGCCGTATCTCCCGGTTCGAGACCGGGCAGGCGTGAACGGGCGCGCGGAAATCCAGGTGCTCCCCGCACACCCCTTGCGCTGAAGTGCGCTCCACGTCCTAGCGTCGGCCGGTATGGAGACCACCCGGACACTGGGACGCAGCGGTATCGACGTCAGCCCCCTCGGCTTCGGCTGCTGGGCCATCGGCGGTGAGTGGCAGGACGCAGGGGGGCAGCCCCTCGGCTGGGGGAAGGTCGACGACGACGAGTCGGTGCGGGCGATCCGTCGCGCCCTCGACCTCGGTGTCACCTTCTTCGACACCGCCGACGTCTACGGCACCGGGCACAGCGAGCGCGTGCTCGGCCGGGCCCTCGGCAAGCGGCGGGCCGATGTCGTCGTCGCCACCAAGTGGGGCAACCTCTTCGACGAGCGGACCGGGACCCTCGTAGGGCAGGACGCCTCCCCGGAGCACGCGCGCGCCGCCCTCACCGCGTCGCTCGACCGGCTCGGCACCGACTACGTCGACCTGTACCAGCTGCATCTCTCGGACGCCCACCCCGAGCAGGCGGCAGGGCTGCGCGAGACCTGCGAGGAGTTCGTACGGGAGGGGCTCGTGCGCGCCTACGCGTGGAGCACCGACGATCCCGACCGCGCGGCCGTGTTCGCCGAGGGGGAGCACTGTGCCGCCGTACAGCACGCGCTGAACGTGCTGGAGGACGCGCCCGCGATGATCGCGCTCTGTGAAGGCGCCGGGCTGGCCAGTGTCAACCGCAGTCCCCTCGCCATGGGGTTGCTGGCCGGGAAGCGACGGGCCCGGCAGGCCCTGGACGCCGGGGACATCCGCAGCCGGCCGCCGGCCTGGCTGCGGGGGTTCGTCGACGGGTCCGGGGCCGATCCCGAGTGGCTGGCCCGGGTCGACGCGGTCCGGGAGATCCTCACCGGTGACGGCCGCACCCTCGCGCAGGGCGCCCTCGCCTGGATCTGGGCCCGCAGTCCGCGCACCGTGCCGATCCCCGGGTTCCGGTCGGTCGCGCAGGCCGAGGAGAACGCGGGCGCCATCGCCAAGGGGCCGCTCACCCCTGAACAGTCGGCCGGGATCGACCGGTTGCTCGGGCGGTGAGCGGCCCCGGGGACTGACCCGGACGGTCAGGACCGCACCGCTCCAGAACCGCACGGCGTCAAAACCGTACGGCGTCAAAACCGTGCGGCCTCAAAACCGTGCGGCCTCAGGACCGCATCGCCTCAGGACCGCACGGTCTGCTCGGTCAGGGTGATCTGACCGGCCTTGATGGTGGCCAGTCGTGGCGCGCGGCGGGCGATCGACGAGTCGTGGGTGACGATGACGAACGTCAGCCCGTACTCCCGCCACAGCCCTTCGAGCAGGGCCATGATGTCGTCGCGGGTGCCCTCGTCGAGGTTGCCGGTGGGCTCGTCGGCGAGCAGCACCTTCGGCTTCTTCACCAGCGCGCGGGCGATGGCCACCCGCTGCTGCTGGCCGCCGGACAGCTCGGTCGGCACGTGCGAGAGGCGTTCGCCGAGACCCACCGAGCGCAGGGCCTCCGCCGCGCGGTCGCGGCGCTCGGCGGGTTTGACGCCGAGCGGGACCAGAGCCGTCTCGACGTTCTCCTGCGCGGTCAGCGTCGGGATCAGGTTGAACGCCTGGAAGATGATGCCGATCTTCTCCGCGCGCAGCCGGGTCAGCTTGGCCTCGCTGATGGAGGCCAGGTCGACGCCGTCGAGTTCGACACTGCCCTCGGTCGGGCGGTCGAGGCCGCCGATCATCTGGAGCAGCGTCGACTTGCCGCCGCCGGTGGGGCCCTGGATGACGAGCTGGTCGCCGTCCTCGATGGTGAGGTCGACGCCGCGCAGCGCCTCCACCGTGTCCTTGCCGCGGGTGTACCGCTTGGTGACGCCGGTCAGTCTGTACATGGGTTCTCCGTGACTAAGCGTGAGGAAGGGGGAGCCGGCGCTACGAGACGCTGCGCAGGGCGTCGGCCGGACGCATCCGGGAGGCGCGCCAGCCGCCCATCGCGCCGGCGATCAGACCTCCGGTGACCGCCAGGCCCACCGCGAGGGCGATGGTGGTCACCGAGACCGGGGCGGAGAGCGCGATCTCCATGGTGTTCCGCGTCGACTGCTGCCCGGGACCGCCACCGCCGGGGCCACCGCCGGCCCCGCCACCGGTGTTGCCGAGCTGTGCGGTGAGCTTCGGGCTGATCATGGTCACCGTGTAGGCGGCCGCGAGGCCCAGGCCGATGCCGAGGGCACCGCCGAGCAGGCCGTTGACCATGGACTCGCCGACGACCTGCCGGGTGACCCGGCGGCTGGGCCAGCCGAGCGCCTTGAGGGTGCCGAACTCACGGACCCGGCGGGAGACCGCCGAGGAGGTCAGCAGCGCGGCCACCAGGAAGGCGGCGGCCAGGACCGCGATCGACAGCCACTTGCCGACGCTGGTCGCCAGGTCCGAGGCGGTGGACAGCGAGCCGGAGACGGTGTCGGCGAGGTCGGCGGAGGTGGTGACCGTCGTACCGGAGATGTTCTTCTGGATCGTCGCCTTGACCGTCTCGATCTGCTGGGAGTCGGTCGCCTTCACATAGATCGTGGTGACCTGGTTCTTCGCGTCGGCCAGGGTCTGCGCCTGCTTCAGCGGCAGGTAGACGTCGGTCGTGGACTCGCTGCTCTCGGGGGTCGCGATACCGATGACCGTGTACTTGGTGCCGGAGATCTTGAAGGTCGAGCCGACCTTGTACTTGTTCTCCTTCGCGTACGACTTGCCGAGCACCGCGACCTTCGCGCCGGTCTGCGCGGCCGTGAAGGTCTTGCCCGAGCTGATGGTCGAGCCGGCCAGCGGGCCGAGCGTCTGGTCGGTCACGTCCACGCCGGCGACCGAGTACGAGTTGACGTCGAAGGAGGCGCCGCCGCCCTGCACCTGCGGCTGGGCGGTGCTGCCGCTGCTGGTGCCGCCGCCGGGACCGCCCTGGCCCTGGCTCTGGCCACCGGTCGTGCTCTGCGCCTTGCCCTGGGTGAAGGAACCGTCGACCTTGGTGACGTTCAGGGTGATCGCGCCGACCGCGTTCGCCACACCCTTCTGCGCGGAGACCTTCTCGACCAGCGCGGACTTCAGGGCCTGTCCGCCCTGGGTCATCACCCGGTCGGAACTCTGGTTCTCGGAGTCGTCGTCCGACTGGGCGTCGAACTGGAAGTTGGGCCGGCCGGAGCTGTTTCCGGTGGGCGCCGATCTGGCCTTGGTGACGGTCATGTCGGTGCCGAGGCCGTACAGCGACTGCAGGACCTTGTCCTGGGCCTGCGCCATGCCGGCCGACACCGAGTTCACGGTGATGACCAGGGCGATTCCGAGCGCCAGACCCAGTGCGATGACCAGAGCCGCCTTCTTGCGCCGGCTCAGTTCGCGCTTGAGATAGATGCCAAACATCCCGTTCCTCGCAGGTTCTTGGCGCCCGCTGTGGGCGCTGACACAAGCTAGGGAGAAACCTTTGAGGCGCCCTGAGTAACACGTGTGGAGGAGCTGAGAATGAAACGTCCGGATTCAGAATTCGGTAAGACAGGTGTTTCCTAAGCTGAGCAGGGCCAACTGCCAGGAAGCCCCGGTGGGATGGGGTGTCACTTCGCGAGGAGCGGTCTTTCTTTGAATTCCCTGTCCAGGCGTTCCCTGCTGGCCCTCGCCGCCGCGGTGCCCCTTTCCGTGGCGTCCCCGGCCGCCGCGGCACCCGTGTCCGAGCCGCGGACCGTCGGCGGGGCCCGGCTGGCCCGCGCCGGCGTCCAGGTGCGGGGCGCCACCGGTCTGCCCCGCAAGCTCACCGCCCGGTCCTGGCTGGTCGCCGACCACGACAGCGGCGAGGTGCTCGCCGCCGGCGACGCGCACCGGCGGCTGGCGCCCGCGTCCACGCTGAAGATGCTGTTCGCCGACACGGTGCTGCCGAAGTTCGCGCGGACCGAGCGGTACACGGTGACGGACGCCGACCTGGCCGGCATCCCGGCGGGCTCCAGCCTGGTGGGGATCAAGCCCGGGATCACCTACACCGTCGAGCAGTTGTGGCACGGGGTGTTCCTGCGCTCGGGCAACGACGCGGTGCACGTGCTCGCCCGGATGAACGGCGGGATCGCGCGGACCGTCGCCGAGATGCAGGCCCGGGCGGCGGACCTGCAGGCTCTGGACACCCGGGTGGTCAGCCCGGACGGCTTCGACCATCCGGGGCAGCACTCGTCGGCGTACGACCTCACGCTGTTCGCCCGGCACGGCCTGCGCGACGCCGACTTCCGCGCGTACTGCGCGACACGGACCGCCGACTTCCCGGCCGGCGGCGGGAAGACCTTCCAGATCCAGAACACCGACCGGTTGCTGACGGGCGCGTGGGGGGTGCCGACGTACAAGGGCCTGATCGGGGTGAAGAACGGCTACACCAGCCACGCCGGCAACACCTTCACCGGCGCGGCCGTACGCGGCGGCCGGACCCTGCTGGTGACCGTGATGCACCCGGGCAGCGGCGGCGGCTCCGTCTACGAGGAGGCGGCCGCACTGCTCGACTGGGGCTTCGCCGCGGGGAGTTCGGCGCGGCCGGTGGGCACGCTGGTCGAGCCGCTCAGCGAGGGCGGGGCGAGCGCGTCGCCGACGCCGGGCCGGAGAGCCGCGCGGGCGGCCGCGGGGGCGCCGGCGGGTGACGCGGCGGGCGGCGGCACCTCGGCGCGGCGCCTGCTGGAAGGTGCGGCGGGGACGGTCGCGCTGCTGGCGGGCGGGGTGTACGCGGCCCGCCGGCGCCGGACGGCCGGCGGACAGGAACTCACGCCCTGACGGCCGCGCCCCCATGGCGGTCACGCCCTGACGGCACCGGTCACGGCGACCGGTCACGCCCCGACGGCCACGCCCCCACGCCGGTCACGCCCCGACGTCACCGGTCACGGCGAGCGGTCACGCCCCGACGTCACCGGTCACGAGCCATGACGTCACGGGCCATGGCGTCACCGGCGGGTGACGTCGTGCGGCAGCCGTTCCACCAGCCGGTGCGTACCTCGCGGCATCGCGCGAGGGCCACCCCCACCCGGTGCGGTGGAACGACTGCCGTCTCCCCCCTCGGTGTGGTCTGCGGAAGCTCTGTGCTCCAAGTGTGAAGCTCTGATGGAGGAGATCAAGAGCATAAGCCCGCTACCGGCCGGTATGGTGCGGAAGGATCCACTCCGCTTGTGCAGGTTGACGAGGTGACGATCTGCGGGGCGGGCCCGGACCGCGCTCAGCCGCGTCCCACGTACGGCATCGTCGTCGCCAGCACCGTCGCGAACTGGACGTTCGCCTCCAGCGGCAGCGCGGCCATGTGCCGGACCGTGCGCGCCACGTCGGCGACGTCCATCACGGGTTCCGGCGCGACCTGACCGTTGGCCTGCAGGGCGCCGGTCCCCATCCGCTCGGTCATGTCGGTCGCCGCGTTGCCGATGTCGATCTGCCCGACCGCGATCCGGTACGGCCGCCCGTCCAGCGACAGGGCCTTCGTCAGGCCGGTCAGCGCGTGCTTGGTGGCCGTGTAGGCGGCCGAGTGCGGCCGGGGCGTGTGCGCGGAGATCGAGCCGTTGTTGATGATCCGCCCGCCCTGCGGGTCCTGCTCCTTCATCTGCCGGTAGGCCGCCTGCGCGCACAGGAACGCCCCGTTGAGGTTCGTGTCCACGACGTGCCGCCAGGCCTCGTAGGGCAGTTCCTCCACCGGCACCCCGCCGGGGCCGAACGTCCCCGCGTTGTTGAACAGCAGGTCGACCCGGCCGAAGCGCTCCACGGCCGCGGCGAACAGCGCGGCCACGTCCTCGGGCCGCGACACGTCCGTGCGTACGGCGACACAGGGGGCGCCGGGGACCAGCGCGGCCGTCTCCGCCAGGGGCTCGGGCCGCCGGCCGGCCAGCGCCACCGACCAGCCCGCGCGCAGCAGTTCCACGGCGACCGCGCGTCCGATGCCGGAGCCCGCCCCGGTCACCACGGCGACCCGCGACCGCCCGCCGCCGCCGTCCTTCCCGCCGCCGTCCCGCCCGTCCGTCTGATTGGCATTCATGAGGCCGCAGCGTAGGGGAGGGTGCCGCCCTCGGGCGCGGTGACAGGTCCCTGCCCGGTGCGCCATTCGGGACGCCCGCGTCCGCCGTCCGGGTGCTGTGCGCCCGGCACCGCGTGTCGTCCCGGTCCGCCCTCCGGCCCGCTCCCTCAACTGTCGGGGGAGGACAGAATGACAATCACAGCATTTTCGTCAGGGCGGACCCCCGCAGGGCACGCCCCCGAAGTACGGGCCGCCGCACGGCACATCGGCCGCCGCCGCTTCCTGAGCGCCACCGGCGCGGCCGTGGCGCTCGCCTTCGCCGTCGACCTGCCCGCCACCGGGGTCGCGGCCGCCGCCGAACTCGACGCGGCGCGGATCGACACGCACCCCTTCACGCTCGGCGTCGCCTCGGGCGACCCGCAGCCGAGCTCGGTGGTCCTGTGGACCAGACTGGCGCCGCTGCCGTACCAGCCCGACGGCGGTCTGCCCGCCGAACGGATCGCCGTGGACTGGGAGGTGGCCGGCGACCAGGCGTTCGCCACCGTCGTCGCCCGGGGCACCGCCACCGCCCACCCCGAGTTCCACCACACCGTGCACGTGGAGGTCGAGGGCCTCGACCCCGGCCGGGTCTTCTACTACCGCTTCCGCACCGGCACCTGGCTCAGCGAGACCGGCCGCACCCGCACCGCGCCCGCCGCGGGCAGCGCGGTCTCACAGCTCACCTTCGCCACCGTCGCCTGCCAGGCCTACCACGAGGGGTACTTCACCGCGCACCGCCATCTCGCCCAGGACGACGTCGACATCGTCTTCCACCTCGGCGACTACCTGTACGAGTACGCGGTCGACTCGGCCGGCGGCGCCCGCGCCTACACCGACCGCGTCCTGCCGTCCCACTTCGACCACGAGGCCGCCACGCTGGAGGACTACCGGCTGCGCTACGCCCTCTACAAGACCGACCCCGACCTCAGGGCCGCGCACGCCGCGCACCCCTTCGTGGTCACCTGGGACGACCACGAGACCGAGAACAACTACGCCGGGGACCACCCCGAGAACGCCGTCCCCACATCGGAGTTCCTGCTGCGCCGCGCCGCCGCCTACCGCGCCTACTGGGAGAACCAGCCGCTGCGCCTGCCGCAGCTCCCGGCCGGCCCCGACATGCGGCTGTACCGGCGGCTCCAGTGGGGCGCACTCGCCCAGTTCGACGTCCTCGACACCCGCCAGTACCGCTCCGACCAGGCCTACGGCGACGTCCCGCACGTCCCCGGCCCCGAGACCGCGGACCCCTCACGCACCATGACCGGCGCCACGCAGGAACGCTGGCTGCTCGACGGCTGGCGCGACTCCCGGGCCCTGTGGAACGTCGTACCGCAACAGGTGTGCTTCTCCCAGCGGAAGATGGACCTCGACGCGGCCGCCAAGGTGTCCATGGACGCCTGGGACGGCTATCCGGCCGCCCGCCGCCGCATCCTGGACGGCGCCAAGGCGGCCGGCGTCGAGAACCTGATGGTGCTCACCGGGGACGTGCACGTCGGGTACGCCTTCGACGTCAAGGACGACTTCGACGACCCCGCCTCGCGCACCCTCGGCACCGAGATCGTCGCCACCTCCGTCGCCAGCGGCAAGGACGGCGCCGACCGGCCCGCGAACTGGTCCACGTACATGACCGCCAACCCGCACCTGAAGTTCTACAACGGCCGCCGCGGCTACACCCGCCTCACGCTCGGGCAGACCCAGGCACGCGCCGACTTCCGGACCGTGCCGTACGTGACCACGCCGGGGGCGGCGATCACGACGGCCGCGTCCTTCGTGACGGAGGTGGGGGACCAGGGGCTCAAGCCGGCGTGAGACCCGGCTCGCCGGCCTCGGACGGGTAGCGGACGCCGATGCGGTCCCGGATCGCGTCGAGCGTCCGCATCACGGCCAGCGTCCCCTCCAGGGGGACCAGAGGCGACTCCTTCTCACCCGCGCGCAGCGCCCGCATCACCTCGCGGGCCTCGTGCCGGAGGCTGGTGCGCGGCCCGTCCGCCACGTCGGCGGCGAACTCCTGCGGCTCGCGCCCGTCGCGGTGCAGCACGAAGGTCTCCGGGTGGAAGAAGCCGTGCGGGATGTCGATCCGGCCCAGCGAACCGGTGACGGACGCCGTGGTGGCCGTACCGCCGACGACGGAGCAGTGCACCGAGGCGAGCGCCCCACCCGCCCAGGACAGCAGCGCGCCCGTCTGGAGGTCGACGCCCTCCTCGGACAGCACCGCCCGGGCCGTCACGTCCGTGGGCTCGCCCAGCAGCAGCTGCGCGAACGACACCGGGTACACCCCGAGATCCAGCAGCGCGCCCCCGCCCTGCGCCGGGTCGCGCAGCCGGTGCGAGGGCGGGAAGGGGCCCGCGAGCCCGAAGTCGGCGTGCACGGTGCGCACGTCACCGATCGCGCCGTCGTCGACCAGGGCCTTCAGCCGCCGCATCAGCGGGCTGCAGTACATCCACATGGCCTCCATCAGGAAGCTGCCGCGCTCCCGCGCCAGCGCGACCAGTTCCCCGGCCTCGCGCGCGTTCAGCGTGAACGCCTTCTCGCACAGCACGTTGCGGCCGGCCTCCAGGCACAGCCCGGCGGCCTGCCGGTGCGCCGCGTGCGGGGTGGCGACGTACACGACATCGATGTCCTCGTCCCGCGCCAGCGCGTCCCAGGCGCCGTAGGCGCGCGGAATCCCGAACCGCTCGGCGAACGCCTTCGCCGAGTCCTGCGACCGCGAGGCCACCGCCACCACCTCGGCGTCCGGCAGATCCACCAGGTCCGCCGTGAACGCGGCCGCGATCCCACCGGTCGCCAGGACCCCCCAGCGCACCCTCTGCTCCGTCATCCCGGCTCACCCTCGCTCACCTGACCATCGCCACTGCGTACGAGCTGAGAGCATAGGTGGCGGACCACTCGGAGAGGGAGGGGCACATGCCGGAGCCTGGGGCGCCGACACCGGACACGCGGCCGGCGGACGGACCCGACGAGCGGCGTGCGGCCGTACCGGACCAGCGGCGGGCGGCCGAGCCGGGGCCCGCGGGGGTCGCCGGACCGGGCGGGGGGCCTTCGCCGCAGCCGGTCGGCGAGGCCGGCAGGGACCACACGGCGGCCCGGGCGAGCGGGCGGACCGGGCTGCTCGTGATGCTGATCCTGGGCGGCCTCACCGCCACGCCCCCGCTCGCCATGGACATGTACCTGCCCTCGCTGCCGCAGGTGACCGAGGCCCTGCACGCCCCCGCCGCGACCGTGCAGCTCACCCTCACCGCCTGTCTGGCCGGCATGGCGCTGGGGCAGCTCGTCGTCGGCCCGATGAGCGACCGGTGGGGCCGCAGGCGCCCGTTGCTCACCGGCCTCGCCGTGTACGTCGTCGCCACCGTGCTGTGCGCCTTCGCGCCCACCGTCGGATTCCTGGTCGCCTTCCGCCTCGCGCAGGGACTCGCGGGCGCCGCCGGCATCGTCATAGCGCGGGCCGTCGTCCGCGACCTCTACGACGGCGTCGCCATGGCCCGGTTCTTCTCCAGCCTCATGCTGATCTCCGGGGTCGCGCCGATCGTCGCCCCCCTCATCGGCGGGCAGATCCTGCGGGTCACGGACTGGCGGGGCGTGTTCGCGGTCCTCACCGCCGTGGGCGTGCTGCTCGCCGTCGTGGTCTGGGTGAAACTCCCCGAGACCCTCGAACCCGCCGAACGCCATGCCGGCGGCGTCGGCGAGGCCCTCGGCTCCATGCGCCGCCTGCTCTCCGACCTGCCCTTCACCGGCTACATGCTCTCCGGCGGCTTCGCCTTCGCCGCGCTGTTCGCCTACATCTCGGCCTCGCCGTTCGTGATCCAGGAGATCTACGGCGCCTCCCCGCAGACCTTCAGCCTGCTGTTCGGCCTCAACTCGGTGGGCCTGGTCGCCGTCGGCCAGATCAACGGCAAGGTCCTCGTCGGCCGGGTCAGCCTCGACCGGGTGCTGGGCGCGGGCCTCCTCGTGGTCATCGCCGCAGCGACGGCGCTGCTGCTGATGTCGACCGGCGTCTTCGGCCAGGTCGGACTCCTGCCCGTGGCCGCCGCCCTCTTCGTCCTGATGTCCGCGATGGGCGTCACCCTCCCCAACACGCAGGCGCTCGCCCTGATGCGCACCAGACACTCGGCCGGCTCCGCGTCCGCCCTGCTCGGGACGACGTCCTTCCTCATCGGCGCGATCGCCTCCCCGCTGGTCGGGATCGCCGGAGAGCACACCGCCGTCCCGATGGCCGTCGTCCAACTGGCCGCCGCACTGGTGGCACTGATCTGTTTCATGGGAATGTGCCGTCCCTGGAACAGGCGTACGAGTGTGGAGGGAGTCGAGAGCTGAGCGCACCGCGACTGCGCAACGACACACCGGAGCGGGCCGGACTCGACCCGGGCGAACTCGCCCGGCTCGTCACCCGGGTCCGCGCCCTCACCGGTGGCGCGCGGCCCTGGGCGGCCGGCGCCGTGGTGGTCGCCGGACGCGGCCCCGTGATCGCCGTCGAGGAGGCGGCGGGCTGGGCCGTGCGGTACAGCGCCTACGACCCCCGGACGGACACCGGCGTGGAACTCCCGCCCGCCGCCCGCGTCCGCACCACCGTCACCACCCCCTTCGACCTGGCCTCCCTCACCAAGCTGTTCACGGCCGTCGCCGCCGTGCAGCAGATCGAGCGGGGCACCCTCGGCATCGACGCCCGGGTGGGCGCCTACCTGCCCGAGTTCCACGCGGCCGCCCGGCACGGCGTCACCGTCCGGCAACTGCTCACCCACACCTCCGGGCTGCGCCCCGAACTCCCGCTGTACGACTGCGCCGACGACGCCGAACGGCTCGCCCTGCTGCGGGCCGAGCCACCGGTCGGCGTGCCCGGCACCTACACCTACTCCGACCTCAACCCGCTGCTCCTCCAGCACGTCCTGGAACGCGTCACCGGACGCGCCCTCGACGTCCTCGTGCACGAGGGCATCACCCGGCCACTGGGCATGACGGCGACCCGCTTCGGCCCCTGCCCCGGCGCGGCGGCCACGGAGGACCAGCGCCGGCCGTGGGCCAAGGCCGACCGCGGGATGCTGCGGGGCGAGGTGCACGACGAGAACGCGTGGGCGCTGGGCGGGGTCGCGGGCCACGCGGGCCTCTTCTCCACCGGGCGGGACCTCGCGGTGTTCTGCCGCACCCTGCTGGCGGGCGGCTCCTACGGGCCCGCCCGCATCCTCGGCCCCGACTTCGTCGAACTGCTCCTCACCCCGCCCGGGCTCGGGTTCGCCCTCGACCAGCCGTGGTTCATGGGGGAGCTGGCCGGGCGGGGGGCCGCCGGGCACACGGGGTTCACGGGGACGTCGCTGGTGCTGGACACGGCCACGGACACGTTCGTGGTGCTGCTGGCCAACACCGTGCATCCTCGGCGGCGGGCGGCCGACAGCCGGCCTCGGGCCGAGGTGGCCACGAGGGTGGCGCGGGCCGTGCGGGGCCGTGTCGGTGGCGCCGCCGGGGCCTCGGGCCGGCCCTGAACGGGCCTTGTCCTCAAACGCCGGACGGGCTGGGTTCGGCGGGCCGTGTCGGCGGCGCCGCCGG
>NZ_JBEXCW010000104.1:0-24768 GCF_040605435.1 Streptomyces sp. NPDC005574 | reverse complement strand
GTGCGCACGCCCGACAGGTCATCGAACAGGGCAAGTTGGCGGCCCCGCCGCTGCCCGCGCCCCCCGCCTGGCCGGCCGCGGTCGCACCCGGCTGGGCGCTCGACTGCGCTGCGCCCTTCGGCGGCACCAGCTCGCCCACCGGCTGGACCTTGCCGGCCGCCTTGAACCCCCAGTCGAAGAGCTTGGCGGTCTCCCGGTAGACCTCGTTGTGCTCGCTCTTCTCAGGGTTCATCACCGTGACGAGCAGCACCTTGCCGCCGCGTTCGGCGACGCCCGTGAAGGTGGCACCCGCGTTGGTGGTGTTGCCGTTCTTGACGCCCGCTATGCCCTGGTAGACGGAGATGTCGAAGTCGCCGCTGAGCAGCCGGTTGGTGTTCTGGATCTCGAAGGAGCCGCGGTGCGACCTGCCCTTCTTCCTCGTCGTCTCACCCGGGAACTTCGCGGTGACCGTGGAGCAGTACTCGCGGAAGTCCTTCTTCTGCAGGCCGGAGCGCGCGAACAGGGTCAGGTCGTACGCGGAGGAGACCTGGCCGGGGGCGTCGTAGCCGTCCGGGCTGACCACGTGCGTGTCGAGGGCCTGGAGCTGCTCGGCGTGCTCGTTCATGTCCCGGACGGTGGCGGCCACGCCGTCGTTCATCGCGGACAGGACGTGCACCGCGTCGTTGCCGGAGCGCAGGAAGACGCCGAGCCACAGGTCGTGCACCGTGTACGTCTCGCCCTCCTTTATCCCGACCAGACTGGAGCCGGCCCCCATGCCCGCCAGGTCGGCGGTCCGGACCTTGTGCTTCTCGGTCCTCGGGAACTTCGGCAGCACGGTGTCCGCGAAGAGCATCTTCAGGGTGCTGGCCGGAGGCAGCCGCCAGTGCGCGTTGTGCGCGGCCAGCACCTCGCCGGACTCCGCGTCGGACACGATCCACGAGCGTGCGGTCAGGCCCTTGGGCAGCACCGGGACACCCGGCGCGAGGTCGACCTGCGTGCCGGCCTGCCCGAGGCGGGTGCCGCCGACAGCCGACATGCCGGCCGGGGGAGCGGCCGAGGTGCCGGCCGACGCCTTGGGTGACCTGCCCGGCGACGCACTCGGCGACTTGCCCGGCGACGCACCCGGCGACCCGCTCGGCGACGGGCCGGGGGCCGCGAGGGAGGCGGGCGCGGTCAGCGCGAGGGACACGAGGGCCGCCGAAGCGACCAGCAGGGTTCGCCTGCCGGCGGTGTGGAGTGCGGGCACGACGGAGAACGTACCTGCCGCGCGCGGCGAAGTCCCACCGCCCTCCCCACCCCGGTCACGGAACCGGACACGGGACGGCGATACTGAGGTCATGAAGCTCAGCCGCCCCCTCTCCTGGTTCCTGCTCGCCTTCGGGGTGTGGAGCTGGATCATCTGGGTCACTTTCGTCAAGAACCTGATCGCGGACGGCAGCGGGCTCGCCTTCGACGACGGCCGTCCGACGGCCTACTTCTGGGTGCACCTGGTGCTGGCGGTCGTCTCCTTCGTATTGGGGACGGTCATCGGAGGCATCGGGTTGCGCGGACTGCGCGCACTGCGCCGCACGTCATAGCCGACCGCCCGGCGCGCCGCCGACCGCCCGCCCCGTCCATGCGGAGGACCCGAGACCGTGGCCGTAGTTTTCGTCCTGATCGCGCTGCTCGTCCTGGCCGTCGTGGTGGCGGCCAACTGGTACCTGTGGCGGCGCCTGTTCCACGACACGACCCGCGGCCCGGGGCCCGCGCGCCGCGCGGGGGCGGTCCTCGTCGCGGGTGGCTGGGTGCTGGCGGTCGGCGCGCTCGTCGCCGAACGCACGGGCGCGCCGTTCTGGCTCCAGCGGGTGCTGGCCTGGCCCGGCTTCCTGTGGCTGGCGCTGTCGATCTACCTGCTGCTGGCGGTCCTCGCGGGTGAGCTCGTACGGCCGTTGCTGCGCCGCGTCCTCGAACGCCGGGCCGCCGGGTCCGCCGAGCTGCCCGCACCGCGCCCCGACCGGGTGCCGGCGGGCGGACGCCCGGAGGACGGCACGGGCGCGGTCCGCGCGTCCCACGGGGCGGCCGCACCCACCGGGCCCGCCACGTCCGTGGGACCCCCCGAGCCCGCCGCGTCCGCCGCGGGCGCCGGGTCCGACGAGGCCGCCGAAGGGGCCGGATCCGCCGGTTCCGCCGGGCCGGTCGCCGGTCCCTCGCGCCGTCTGTTCGTCTCCCGGGTCGTCGGCGGTGCCGCCGCCGCGGCGGCCGTCGGGACGGTCGGTCACGGGACGTACGGCGTGCTGCGCGGGCCGCGCGTCAAACGGGTCACCGTCCCGCTGGCCAGGCTCCCGCGCGCGGCGCACGGTTACCGCATCGCGGTGGTCAGCGACATCCACCTGGGCCCGGTGCTCGGCCGCGGCTTCGCCCAGAAGGTCGTCGACACGATCAACGGGACGCAGCCCGACCTGATCGCGGTCGTCGGCGACCTGGTGGACGGCAGCGTCAAGGACCTGGGTCCCGCGGCGGCGCCCCTGGCCCAACTGCGGGCCCGGCACGGCAGCTTCTTCGTCACCGGCAACCACGAGTACTTCTCCGGCGCCGAGCAGTGGGTCGAGGAGGTCCGCCGGCTGGGCGTGCACCCCCTGGAGAACGCCCGCACCGAACTGGCCCACTTCGACCTCGCCGGCGTCAACGACGTGGCGGGCGAGAGCGAGGGCCACGGCCCCGACTTCACCCGCGCCCTCGGCGGCCGGGACCGGGCCCGCGCGTGCGTCCTGCTCGCCCACCAGCCGGTGCAGATCCACCAGGCCGTGGAGCACGGCGTCGACCTCCAGCTCTCCGGCCACACCCACGGCGGCCAGCTCTGGCCCGGCAACTTCGTCGCGGCGGCCGCGAACCCGACCGTCGCCGGCCTGGAACGCTACGGCGACACACAGCTCTACGTCAGCCGGGGCGCGGGCGCGTGGGGGCCTCCGACGCGGGTCGGCGCACCGTCCGACATCACGGTGATCGAGCTGGCCTCGAAGCAGGCGTGAGGTTCCCCGCGCGGTCGGAGGCGGGGGGCGCGGATCCTGTGCGGAAGCTGTGAAACGGTTCTGAAACCTCTTGCGCCAAGTTCTCTTCGATCTCACCAGATTTCTCTTCCGCCAGGTGAAACACCTGTGGTTAGGTGAGCCGCGCCACTAGGGGAGTGGCCTGTGTACTGGGGCCCCTGTGGGGTCCGGGGAGGGCACACCGATGCGATCGGTTCGCATGCGGATTCTCGCGACGCTCGCCGTGCTGGCGGCCGTGGGGGTCGGCGGCCGGCAGCTGCTGCCGTCGGAGGGAAACTCGGACAAGACCATCCAGGTCGGTACGACGGACGCCGTCACGTCGCTCGACCCGGCCGCCGCCTACGACGCCGGGTCGTGGGCGCTGTTCAGCAACGTCTTCCAGTCCCTGCTGACGTACGAACCGGGCGGCGCCTCACCGGTACCGGACGCGGCCCGGTCCTGCGGCTTCGTGGGCCACGACCTGCGCACCTACCGCTGCACCCTGCGTGGGGGGCTCACCTTCCCCAGCGGTCGCACGATGACGGCCGAGGACGTGAAGTACTCCTTCGACCGGGTCAAGAAGATCAAGTCCGACGTCGGCCCGTCCGCCCTGCTGGACACCCTCGCCTCGACGAGCGCGGATGGCCTGAAAGTCACCTTCCATCTCTCCTCGCCGGACGCGACCTTCCCGTTCAAGGTGGCCACCGGCGCCGGTTCGATCGTCGACCGCACCCGGTACCCCGCGAACGCGCCGCGCACCGACAACGGCGTGGACGGCACCGGCCCGTACGAGCTGACGGCGTATACGAAGAACAAGAAGGCCGTCCTCACCCCCAACGCGCACTACGCGGGCGCCGTCCACGCCTCCGGACGGCCCGTCGACCTGCTCTACTACACCGACGCGAACAAGCTGAACGGCGCCTGGAAGGCGAAGCAGCTCGACGTCGCGACCCGTCAGCTGCCGCCGCGGGTCCTCGCCGCCCTGAACCCGAGCGACCCCGGCCGCCGCGTCTCGGAGTCCGACAGCGCCGAGACCCGCAACCTCTACCTGAACACCCGCGAGGGTTCGCCGCTGCACCAGACGAAGGTCCGCCAGGCACTGGCCTGGCTCATCGACCGGGAGCAGCTCGCCGCGAGGGTCTACGACGGGACCGTGGACCCGCTGTACTCGCTGATCCCCACGGGCATCACCGGTCACACGACGTCGTTCTTCGACGCCTATCCGAAGGTGGACCCGGGCAAGGCGAGACAACTGCTCACCGAGGCCGGGGTCACCCTGCCGGTCCGCTTCACCTACGGCTACGGCGCCGGCCGCGGCGCCGCCGCCGAGGAGGCCGCCGAGCTCAAGCGGCAGCTGGAGGCGGACGGCCTGTTCAAGGTGACGGTCAAGGGCTACGAGTGGTCCGACTTCCAGAAGCGGTGGGCGACCGGAAAGCTGGACGCGTACGGCGTCGGGTGGGTGGCCGACTATCCCGACCCCGACACCTTCGGCGCCCCGCTCGTCGGCACCGACGGCACCATGAACACCGGCTACAGCAGCAGCCTCGTCGACCAGTTGATCCGCAGCGGCCGGCAGTACGCCGACCGCAGCGAGGCCACCGACGACTTCCGCGAACTGCAGCAGGCGGTCGCCACGGACGCGCCGGTCATCCCGCTGTGGCAGGCGAAGGAGTACGTCGTGGGCAGCGAGGACGTCGGCGGGGGCCAGTACCTGTCGGACGGCACCGGGGTCTTCAGACTCTGGCGCCTCACCTGGATCTGACGCGATCCGGAGGTGCCCAGACGCAACGCCTTCCGGCTGCCCCGGCATCCGGCGTCCGTCGGTCTCGCCCGCCGCCGGGTCCGGGACCATCTGACCGACTGGGGGCACGGGCCCGACGACCCCGCGCTCCACGACGCGGTCCTGCTGGTGTCTGAGGCGGCCGGCGACGCCGTACGGCGCGGTTCCGCCGGGGCACGCCCCCAAGTGGTCTTTGCTGAGGCGGAGTTCGAGGTGGTGGTGACCGCTCTCGCCGACGGCACCTGTCTCCCGCCCCGCCTGAGGGTGATCGGCGCGAGCGAGGACACCGACGCGGGTCTGCACCTGGTGGGGAAGATCGCCGCGTCCTGGGGCGTACGGGGCGCGGGCACCCACGGAGGAACGGCCTGGGCCCTGACCCACGCCACCCCCTGATCGGCTCGCCCGACGCCCGACGCCCGCCGGTGAGCGGCGGCTTGCCCGACCCCCACGCGAGCAGCCACGCGGTGACGCCGTCGCCCGCCGGCCCCAGGGCGCCGCGCGGCCCACTGCGTCGCGCTGCCACGCGCCTCCCGCCGGGGCGTGGCGGCGGGCCCGGCCCATGCGAGACCAGCCGGTCCGGCTCACGCGAGACCGGCCCGCCCTGCTCACGCGAGACCAGCCCGCCCTGCTCACGCCGTGACGCCGCCGCATGCCCGGCAGCAGGGTGCCGCGCTGCCGCACGCGCGGCCCGGCGGCGGGCCCGGCCCATGCGAGACCAGCCCGCCCGGCCCATGCGAGACCAGCCCGCCCGGCTCACGCGAGACCAGCCGGCCCGGCTCACGCGGTGACGCCGTCGCCCGCCGGCCCCAGGGCGCCGCGCGGCCCACGGCGTCGCGCTGCCACGCGCCTCCCGCCGGGGCGTGGCGGCGGGCCCGGCCCAGGCGAGACCAGCCTGCCCGGCCCAGGCGAGACCAGCCCGCCCGGCTCACGCCGTGACGCCGCCGCATGCCCGGCGCCAGGGTGCCGCGCTGCCGCACAGGCGGCCCCCGGCGACGCGCCGCCGTACCGCTCGGTCCGGCACCGACCCGCCACCCGTCCGGTCTACGACGGGGGCGCGGTCGCCGGCAGGGTGACCGTGACCGCGAGGCCCTCGCCGGGGGCCGTGCGTACCGCCACCTCGCCGCCGTGTGCCTGCACGACCCCCTGCACGATCGCCAGGCCCAGCCCGCTGCCCGCGCCCCCGCCGGCCCGGAAGAACCGGTCGAAGACGCGCGCGGAGTCCTCCGGTCCGAGCCCCGGGCCCTCGTCGGACACGCACAGCCGGACGGCGCCGTCCGCGCGCTCCACCGCGAGCCGCACCGGCACGTCGGCCGGTGTGTGCGTGCGCACGTTGCCCAGCAGGTTGCCGAGGACCTGCCGCAGCCCCGACTCGTCGGCCCGCACCAGCAGGGTGCCCTCGGCCCCCACGGTCACCGGCCGCTCGGGCTGCTGCACCCGCAGGTCCTCGGCGGCCTCCCGCACCAGACGGCTCACGTCGACGTTCCTGAAACGCAGTTCGGGCTGCTGGTCGAGCCGGGCGAGGGTGAGCAGTTCGTCGACCAGGCGCCCCATCCGGTCCGCCTCCGCCAGCACCCGCTCCCAGGCGCGCTTGCGGTCGGCGGGGTCGTTGAGCATGCCCTTGTCGTAGAGCTGGAGGTAGCCGCGTATCGCGGACAGCGGGGTGCGCAGCTCGTGCGAGGCGTCGGCGACGAAGCGGCGCAGCTGGGCCGCGCTGTGTTCACGGGTGCGGTGCGCCGACTCCACCTGGTGCAGCATGGAGTTGAGGGCGAGCCGCAGCTGTTCGACCTCCAGGGTGGCCTCCCGGCTGGAGGGCACCCGCCGGGTCAGGTCGCCCTCGGCGATCGCCGAAGAGGTCTCCACCATGTCCTCCAGCGGCCGCATCCGGCGTCTGACGCTGAACATCGTCAGACAGGCGAGGAGTGCCAGCAGCAGGGTGCCGATGGTGAGGTCCAGCTTGATCGCCTTGGCGACGCCTTTGTGGAGGGCGTCGGCGGAGGCGGCCATCAGGACGTACGTGCCGTCGGCGAGGCGGGTCGCCGTCGCGCGGTAGGAGGCGCCGTGCACGGTGAGGTCGTGCGGCTCGGTGTCCGCGGCCAGCGCGCGCGGGTCGTCGACGGCGTCGGCCAGGGCGCGCTGGGTGTCGGTCGGCTTGAAGCCCAGGATGCCGACGGTCTCGCCCCGGCTGTCGACGGCGGCGAAGATCGAGTCCGGCAGCGAGTCCTCCGACGAGGGCTGCGCGGCGAGCCGGTCGTGCAGGAAGCCCAGCACGCTCAGCGAGTCGATCTGTCGCAGGGTGAGCTGCGAACTGCCCAGCGAGCCCCGCGTCTTGACCAGTTCCGCGTCGATCTGGTCGAGCAGGTAGTAGCGCATGCCCATGACGCTCACGGCGGTCGCGGCGACGATCCCGAGGGCCAGCAACGCCACGTTCGCCAGGGTCAGCTGGGCGCGCAGGGAGCGGACGCCGTGGGTGCAGCGCGGCAGCCGGAAGGTGGGGATCCAGGGGCCCCTGGGGAACCTCATGCCAGTCCGTATCCGACGCCGCGCCGGGTGGTGATCACCGGCGCGCCCAGCGGGTCGAGCTTGCGCCGCAGATAGCTGATGTAGGTCTCCACGACGGTTGATTCGGGTGGCGTGTGCTCGTACTGCCAGACGTGGCGCAGGAGTTGCTCCTTGGGCACGATCCGGCCGCCGTTGCGCACGAGGAAACGCAGCAGGGCGTACTCGGTGGGGGTGAGTTCGACGGTGTGGCCCGCGCGGTGCACCGAGTACGTCGTCTCGTCCAGTTCCAGGTCGCCGTAGCGCAGGGGCGGGCGCTGCGGGAGGACGTCGGGGGCGCCCGGCCCGGTGCGCGGGAGGGTGCGGCGCAGGACGGCCGAGATCCGGGCGATGACCTCGTCGATGTTGAACGGCTTGGTGATGTAGTCGTCGCCGAAGGCGAGCGCGCCGACGACCTCGGCGGGCGAGTCGCGGGCGGTGAGGAACACCAGCGCGAGCCCGGGCTGTTCCGCGCGCAGCCGGCGGCCCAGGACCCGTCCGTCGCCGTCGGGCAGCATGACGTCGAGCAGCGCCACGTCGGGCCGGGTGCGCTCGGCGAGGGCGAGCGCCTCGCGGACGGTGCCCGCCGTCATGACCTCGAACCGGTGGTAGCGCAGGGCGATGGCCAGGACGTCCGCGATGCTCGGTTCGTCCTCCACGACCAGCACGGTGCCTGGAGCCGTCGACATGCCCCCAGTATCGGCGGACCCACTGACAGCCGGGCCGGTTCGCAGCTTTGGAGTTCCTTGAGAGTCATGGCGCGCCGCCCCCACGCGCGCGGGGCGCGGCCGATGCTGTTTCCCAGGACCTGGGGGACCAACCGACGACTGAGGAGCTGTTGAGCGTGGCGGCATTGGCACGGTGGTGCTATCGGCACCGGCTGGTGGTCCTGTTGTTGTGGGTGGGGGCACTGTTCGGCCTGGGCGTTTCGGCCTCGGCGGCGGGCACGGACTACGCGAACGTCTTCTCCCTCCCCAACACGGATTCCAAGCGCGCGTACGACCTGATGGAGAAGGCGTTCCCGGACAGCGCGGGCGACACCGACACGGTGGTGTGGAAGGTCGACTCCGGGACGGTGCGGGACCAGGCGGTACGGTCCCGGATCCGGCCCGCGCTCGACAAGATCGCCGGCATGAAGGGCGTCGGCGGCGTCACCAGCCCCTACGCGGGCGCGCGGGGCGCGTCCCAGATCAGCGGCGACGGGCACATCGCCTACGCCCAGATCACCTTCACCGACCAGGCGAACGCGGTGCCCAAGGAACTCGTCCAGGACGTCATGGACACCGCTCGGGGCGCCGAACGCGCCGGCCTGGAGGTCGAACTCGGCGGCCAGGCGATCCAGCGGGTGCAGGAACCGCCCACCGGCCTCGCGGAGATGATCGGCATCCTCGCGGCCGCCGTCGTCCTGTTCCTGGCCTTCGGTTCGCTGTTCGCGATGCTGCTCCCGCTCGCGATCGCCATCTTCGGCGTGGGCACGGGCATGTTCTCCACCCAGCTGCTCAGCCACACCACGAGCATCCCCGACCTGGCCCCGCTGCTGGCCACCCTGATCGGCCTCGGCGTCGGCATCGACTACGCGCTGTTCATCGTGACCCGGCACCGGCGCGGCATTCTCAAGGGCCTGGCCCCGGAGGAGTCGGCGGTCGTCGCCCTCAACACCTCGGGCCGGGCGGTGCTGTTCGCGGGCGGCACGGTGTGCATCGCGCTCGCCGGGATGCTGGTGACGAACCTGCGCTTCCTGGACGGTGTCGTCATCGGCACCTCCCTGACCGTGGTGCTGAGCGTCCTCGCCGCCACGACACTGCTGCCGGCGATGCTCGGCTTCCTCGGCCCGCGGGTGCTCAGCCGCCGCCAGCGGCGCGCGCTCGCCGCGACCGGCCCCGAGCCGGAGAAGGCGAGCGGTCTCGCCGCCCGCTGGTCGACGGGCGTGCAGCAGCGCCCGCGCCGGATCGCCGCGCTCGCCCTCGTCGTCATGGCCGTCCTCGCGCTGCCGGTGCTGTCACTGCGGCTGGGTGCCACCGACCAGGGCAACGACGACGCGACGACGACCACCAGGAAGGCGTACGACCTGCTCGCCGAGGGCTTCGGGCCCGGCTTCAACGGTCCGCTCCAGGTAGTCACGGACGGCGGGGACACCACCGCGCTGGTCCAGGGCATCAAGGACACGGACGGCGTCGCCCGGGTCGCCGCGCTGCCGCCCGCGGGGGGCGTGACGGTGATCCAGGTCGTCCCGACCACGTCACCGCAGTCGAAGGAGACGGACGACCTCATAGACACCCTGCGGGACGAGGTGATCCCGCGCGCGGGGGCCGAGGCCCACGTCGGCGGTGTCACGGCCGTCTCGAAGGACTTCGCGACGGTGACGGGCGACCGGCTGCCCCTGTTCATCGCCACGATCATCGGTCTGGGCTTCCTGCTCCTGCTGGTCGCCTTCCGCTCCCTCGTGGTGCCGCTGACGGCCGCGCTGATGAACCTGATCGCGGCGGCGGCCTCCTTCGGTGTCCTCGTCGCCGTCTTCCAGTGGGGCTGGGGACTCGACCTGCTGGGCCTCGGCAAGGAGGGCCCGATCAACGCCTTCCTGCCCGTCATCATGCTGTCCCTGCTCTTCGGCCTCTCGATGGACTACCAGGTCTTCCTGGTCAGCCGTATGCACGAGGAGTGGGTCCACACCAAGGACAACGCGCGCGCGGTACGGGTCGGCCTGGCCGAGACCAGCCGCGTGATCAACTCGGCGGCCCTGATCATGGTGTGCGTCTTCCTGGCCTTCGTCCTCAGCGGCGACTCCGGGGCGGCGATGGCGGGCGTCGGTCTGGCCGCCGCGGTGGCGCTCGACGCCTTCATCCTGCGTACGGCGCTGGTGCCGGCCATGATGCACCTGCTCGGGAACTCCAACTGGTGGCTGCCGGCCTGGCTGGACAAGCGGCTGCCGCATCTCGCGGTGGAGCCGAAGGAGGAGCGGGAGCTGCCCGAGCGGCCCCCGGCCGAGGGCGGTGCGTCGGTGATCCACGGCTACGTCCGCACCGCGGAGGGCGAACCGGTGGACGGCGCGGCTGTGACCCTGCTGACGCCGGGCGGCCGCCAGCTGGACGGGGTCACGTCCCTCGCGGACGGCTCTTACATCCTCTCGGTGCCGGAACCGGGCACGTACCTGCTGGCGACCACGGCCTCGCCGTACGGCTCACGGGCCCGGCACGTCGTCGTCGAGGACAGCCCCCTGGTGCACGACGTGGAACTGGCGGAGGGCGAGGTGGACGCCGTCAACTAGTGCCGACCGGTGCCGGGTCGCCCCCGGCACCGGTTCACCGGCGCCGTCTCACTCGGCCTGCCGCCGCTTGCTCCCGGGGTCCGGCAGCGCGCCCGTCATGCCGGGCAGGAAGTCCGTGAACAGCTCGTGCACCTCGCGTACGAGGGGCCGCAGCACGCGGAACCGGGCGAGCGCCACGCCCCGCGAGGTGAGCCGGGCGCCGCGTTCGGCGAGCCGGTAGCTGCGTTCCCGGCCCTCGGTCCGGTCGAAGATCCAGTACAGCACGAGCCCCATCTGCGAGAGCCACATCAACTCCGGCAGCACGTCCCGCAGTTCCTCCGGGACCTTGGTCCTCGTCGCGCCGGCCAGCACCTCCCGGTGGACGTCGACGGCCGCCACGCGCGCGTGCTCCGACTCCGGCGAGAACGGGCTGAGCGGGCTGTCCGGGTCGGCGGCGTTCTTGAAGAACTGCACCGCGAACTCGTGGTACGGCGTGGCGACGTCCAGCCACGTCCGCAGCACGCCCGCGAGCCGTGCCTCCAGGTCGGTCTCCCGGTCCAGGACCTCACGGACCGCTGCCCGGTGCTCGGCGGCGATCCGGTCGTAGAAGCCCTGGATCAGGTGTTCCTTGCCCTCGAAGTAGTAGTAGGCGTTGCCGACGGAGACCCCCGCCTCCTTGGCGATGGCCCGCATCGTCGTCTTGTCGTAGCCCCGTTCCTCGAACAGCCGCATCGCCGTCTCCAGGATCAGCGCACGGGTCTGCTCGGACTTGCTCGGGGGGCCGGCGCCGTCGGGGCCGTCGTGGTTCGCGGGCACGGAACGAGCCTAACCAGTGGCGCGGGCCCCGCCGCCACGGCCCGGCGCGCGGTGGGCGAGGGGCCGGCGCCCGCCCTGCGCCGCGTCGCCGATGGTCCCGCCGACGCCCGGACAGTGCGCGATGACCGGGGCCGAGGGGGTGCACGGTGTGCGGCCGGACCCCGCCGTCACCGGGTGGGTGTCACGGCCTGCGGCCGATCTCCGGGCGTTTGGTGTAGTCCGTGAGCCCGAGGACGTTCCCCCACGGGTCGGCGATCTCGACGGTCCACCCGGTCGCGGTGGAGAAGGGCGGGTCGATCGGGACGATCCCCGCGTCGGCCAGCGTCCGCGCCGCCGCGCGCGCGTCCGCCACCTCCAGCCACGCGCGCGTGGGCGGCCACGGCGGCGGCCGGTGGCCGAGCCCCTCCTCCTGACGCAGCAGGATGCCGGGCATCTCGCCCCCGACCTTCAACTGGGCGATCCCGCCCTCGTCGAACCGGAACCCGACCGCGAACCCGGCGCGCTCGTAGAAGCTCAGCGCCTCGGCGAGATCCCCGACGGGCAGCAGCAGGTTGTCGAAGCCGAGCAGCTCGTACGACTGGTCATCTGACATGCCATCAGATTAGGTGCGTTGGTGCCCGCGTCGAGCGGGGCTGACCGCGGGGTCACCCGGGAGGGGGAGCGGACGACGCCGGGCGGCGGAGCCGGACGCCCGCCCGCACCGCCACCGGCGTCACCCGCGGTCCGGCCCGTCGGGGGCGTTGTCAGTGGCGGCTCGTACTGTCGTCGGCATGGGAATGGTCACGTTCGTCGACGAGACGACAAGCGGGAGCCGCAGCGACGGCTGGGGGCTGGAGATCGCCGAAGAGCGGCTCACCGTGCGGGAGGTGATCCGGCGTCGGGTGTTCCAGGAGGTCTCCGAGTACAACGCCCGTACGCCGGAGGTCTTCCAGGGGCTCGTCCAGCCCCGGGACACGGAGCGCGTGCTGAACGGATACGCGCTGCGCACCCCCCGCCGCATAGACCCCGAGGAGCAGACGCGGCTCGCGCTCCAGGCGTTCGCGGGCAACGGCTTCCTGGTGCTCGTGGGGGACCGTCAGGTCACCGAGCCCGACGACGAGATCGAACTCGGGCCGGGCGCCGAGGTCACGTTCCTGAAGCTCGTCCCGCTGGTGGGTGGCTGATGACCACGTCCACCTCCGTGCACGCCGAACCGGTCCGCGAGGTTCTCGCCCTGGTCGCCGCCGAGGACACCGAGCGACTGGTGCCCGCCCTGCTCGCGCTGGCCGACCGGCTCAACGACCACTGGGGCTGGGACGGCCGCAAGGTCCTCGACGCGGTGCACGCGGCGGACCCCGGCTTCCGGGCCGGGGTGGTGCACCGCCTGGCCGCGCGCTACCACGAGCTGGAGCCGGGCGCGGTCCCCCGTCGCCGTATCGTGCACCTGCTCAACGCCCTGCAGGGGGACGCGCTGGTGGAGGGGCAGTCGCGCGACACCCGGGCGGCGCTGATCGCCCTGGTCGCCGAGCAGGAGGTCCAGTACAACACCGCGCAGCTGATCCGCCTGGCCGAGCTGGAGATGGCCGACGGCCGTGACCTGTCCGGTGAGTTCGTCGCCCTGATCCGCCGTTCGCGGATGGTGCTGTGGAACGGCGCCGGTCTCCTCGGTCCGCTCGCCGAGCGGCTCACCCACCCCGTCCTGAACCCGGGCGAAGCCTGGTCCGACCGCGCGCTCGCGGACCTCGCGGACCTCGTGGACACCGACGACCCCCAGGACGGCTGGCGCCGGCTGGTCGCCCACGCCACGACCGCCACCGCCGCCCGCCCCTCCGCGAAGTGGGAGAAGGCGGGACGGGCGCTGATCGACGGGCTCGGCGCGGAGGCGGTGCGGGTACGCCTGCTGACCTGGCTCGGACTCGTCGGCCGCCCCCGCACCCGCCCGCTGCTGCCCGCCTACCACGGGGCACACCCCAACGACACGTTCGACCCGTACAACGCCAACGCCCTGCGCGGCCTGGCCTGGCTGCTGTCCTTCCTGCCCCCGCACCTTGAGACCGCCCGCGCCCTCGGCGCCCTCGTGGAGACGGCCCTGCGCAAGGTCCAGGGCGTCGGCCCGGTCAACCCCAAGGTCGCCAACGCGGGCGTCAACGCCCTGGCCCGCGTCGAGGGGGAGGCGGCCCTCGCCGAACTGGCCCGCCTCGCCACCCGCGTGACGTACAAGGGCACCCTGAAACTCCTCAACGCCGCCCTCGACGCGCGCGCCCAGGCCATGGACCTCAGCCGTGAGGAGATCGAGGAACTCGCCGTGCCCGCCTACGGGCTCACGGACGTCGGCCGCGCCGAACACCGCCTCGGCGACATCACGGCGCGGCTCGAAGTCCACGGCACCAAAGCCCTGTTGACCTGGACCAACGCGACCGGCAAGGCGGTCAGGGGAGTGCCCGCTGCCGTCCGGCGCGACCACGCCGACGAGCTGAAGGAACTCAAGGCCGCCGTCAAGGACATCGACAAGATGCTGTCGGCGCAGAGCGAGCGCCTGGACCGCCAGTTCCCGGCCCGCCGCACCTGGCCGTACGCCGTCTGGCGCGAGCGCTACCTCGACCACCCGCTCGTCGGCACCCTGGCCCGCCGCCTCGTGTGGACGGTCGACGGCCGGGCGGCCGGCTTCGCGGACGGCGAGCTGCGCACCCTCGCCGACGCCCCGGTCGTCGCGGGCGCCGGCTCCGAGGTCCGGCTCTGGCACCCGGTGGGCCACGAACCGGCGGAGATCGTCGCCTGGCGCGACTGGCTGGAGCGGCACGAGATCACCCAGCCGTTCAAACAGGCGCACCGCGAGGTCTACCTGCTGACGGACGCCGAACGCGCGACGGGCACCTACTCGAACCGCTTCGCGGCGCACGTCCTGCGCCAGCACCAGTTCCACTCGCTGGCCGCGGTGCGGGGCTGGCGCAACAAACTCCGTCTGAGCGTGGACGACGAGGCGCCCCCGGCGACCCGCGAACTGCCGCACTGGGGCCTGCGCGCCGAGTTCTGGATCGAGGGCGACGGCGGCGACCACCACGACGACATCACGGACTCCGGCAGCTTCCTGCGCCTGCGCACCGACCAGGTCCGCTTCTATCCCCTCGACGCACCGGAGAACTCGGCACACTGCTACGGCGGCGAGTACCGCATGTGGCTGCGCGACGGGCAGGACCCGGTCCAGCCGCTCGCCCTGGAGTCGGTCCCGCCGCTCGTCCTGTCCGAAGTCCTGCGCGACATCGACCTGTTCGTGGGCGTCGCGAGTGTCGGCAACGACCCCACGTGGCAGGACGGCGGCCCCGACGGCCGCTTCCGCGAGTACTGGACGTCGTACGGCTTCGGCGAACTGGGCCAGAGCGCCCAGACCCGGCGGGTCCTGCTGGAACGCCTGGTCCCGCGCCTCGCGATAGCCGACCGCTGCACCCTGGAGGGCCGCTTCCTCCACGTACGGGGCGAACGCCACACGTACAAGATCCACCTCGGCTCGGGCAACATCCTGATGACCCCCGACGACCGCTACCTCTGCATCGTCCCCAAGGCGAGCACCACGACCCCGCAGCCGGGCTACCTCCCCTTCGAGGGTGACCGCACGCTGGCGGTGATCCTGAGCAAGGCGATGCTCCTGGCGAACGACACGGCGATCTCCGACCCGACGATCCTCAGCCAGCTGTAAGGGGACCTCGCCCTACATGCAGGCCCCGCATGCGGGGCGGCTCGGCGCGCTGGGTGGATCTGAGGGTCGATATCAGCGCGCCGAGTTGGCGGGGGCCGGTCGTGAGGATGACGTGCGGGTCGTCGCTTTCGCGGAGGAGGATCGTTCCGGCGGGGGCGGTGGCCACGTAGACGCAGGCGGAGGCTTCCTGGCTGTACGTGGACTTCTGCCAGTGCGGCTCGGGCATGAGAGCTCCTTCAGAGGTCTTCGGCAAGCTGGGTGATGAAGTCGCGGGACTGTGCCGGCGGAAGCGCCGCTTGTGCGGCACGGTCCAGGATGAGTCCGTAGCGCTCCAACTGGGCCGGTGAGTCGATGAGTTCCGCTCCGTGGTCGGTGTCGAGCTGCACGGTGTCCAACTGGCGCACAGGGCCGTGGAAGTAGTCGATGCCCTGACCCGAGGTGTGGAACGGACCGCTGTCGAAGGGGATGACGGTGATCGTGACGTGGTCCAGTGCGCCGACCTCGTTGAGGTGGTGCAGCTGGCCCCGGACAGTGGCACGGTCGCCGAAGCGCATGCGGAGCGCGGCCTCGTGGATGATCGCCGTGTACGCCGGGGGCTGTTCGCGGTGCAGGATCCCCTGGCGCTTCACCCGGTGCGACACGCGGTGTTCGATCTCGTGGGGCTTCAGTGCCGGCACCGTGTGCCCGAACAGGGCGCGGGCGTGCTCGGTGGTCTGGAGCAGGCCGGGGATGTTGATGATGTGAGCCACGCGCAGCGCGGTGGCGTGGTGCTCGACCTCTGTCAGGTCCAGCATCCGGGGCGAGAGGATCTCCCTGTACTCCTCCCACCAGCCGCGCCGGCGCTCGCCGGTCAGCGTGGTGAGCGCGTCGATCAGCGGCTCGTCCGTGCAGTCGTAGTGCCTGGCGATCGCTCGCACGCGGTCGGCGCTCACGCCGTAGCGTCCCGCCTCGATGTTGCTCACGCGTGACTGCGTCGCCCCGACCAGCGTTGCGGCCTGAGTGGCGGTCAGGTCGGCCCGTTCCCGCAGCCTTCGCAACTCGACCCCGAGGCGGCGGCGCCGGGCGGTGGGGAGGGGGACTGGCTGCGGCATCTGCTGCGACTTCCCATTCGTACGTACGTCGTTCAGGTCACCCACGCGAGGGTATATGGGCTGCATTCCCTAAGTTTCATGGAATGTATTCCATGTCCGGCTCTACGGTGAGACCCGAGCCGCCCACCCGCTCGCCCGAGCAACCGGAAGCGCACCGCTGCGCCCGTCAGCGCACGGCACTGCCACCGACAGCTGGTCGTCGAGCCGCAGAGCAAGCCAAGTCCCCCCACCGCAGGAGGCGTTCATGGTCACCGTATCCCCGTCGGCGTGCGAAGAGGTTCCGTCTTGGGCGTACGTCCTCCAACTGCCCCACGACGCACGCGCCGCTCGCATCGCCCGGGTCACGTTGCGGGCTGTCCTCACCGGACATGGCTTGGCCCAACTCCAGGACGACGCCGAACTGTTGACCTCCGAATTGGTCACCAACGCCTACCGGTACTCCTCCGGGCCCGCGACCCTCCGCCTTCGCGGGCTCGGTCACGGCCGGCTGCGGGTGAGTGTGTGGGACGCCGACCCGTACATCCCGCCACCCTTCGACCGGCGGTCCGGACCCGTGCGCCGTGTCCCCGCAGACGCGGACGCGGACGGCGGGCGGGGGCTGTTCCTCGTCTGTCACTACGCCACCGCCTGGGGCGGCTATTCGCTCGGGGGCGATCTCCCGGGGCGGGGCGGAAAGCTGCTGTGGTGCGAGGTCGGGCTGCCGGCCGGGGCGGCACCAGGTCACGGCCGGATGTGGGATCACTCGTCGAGGTGAGGCGCCCGGGCCGCCGGTAGAGGCAGGACAGAGCGAAGGCCCCGTCCCCGGTGGTGACCGGGGACGGGGCCTTCGTACTCGTGGCGAACGGGATCAGAAGCGGCGCGTGATCAGCGCCCGCTTCACTTCCTGGATCGCCTTGGTGACCTCGATGCCACGCGGGCAGGCGTCCGTGCAGTTGAACGTGGTGCGGCAGCGCCAGACGCCGTCGCGGTCGTTCAGGATCTCCAGGCGCTGCTCCGCCGCCTCGTCACGCGAGTCGAAGATGAAGCGGTGGGCGTTGACGATGGCCGCCGGGCCGAAGTACTGGCCGTCGTTCCAGAAGACCGGGCACGAGGACGTGCAGGCCGCGCAGAGGATGCACTTCGTCGTGTCGTCGAAGCGCTCACGGTCCTCGGCCGTCTGGAGACGCTCGCGCGTCGGCTCGTTCGTGTCCTTCGTGATCAGGAAGGGCATGACGTCGCGGTACGCCTGGAAGAACGGCTCCATGTCGACCACGAGGTCCTTGAGGACCGTGAGGCCCTTTATGGCCTCGACCGTGATCGGCTTCTCGGGGTTGAGGTCCTTGATCAGGGTCTTGCAGGCGAGACGGTTCTTGCCGTTGATCCGCATGGCGTCCGAGCCGCAGATGCCGTGCGCGCAGGAGCGGCGGAAGGTGAGCGTTCCGTCCAGGTCCCACTTGATCTTGTGGAGCGCGTCGAGGACGCGTTCCTTCGGGTCGATCTCCAGCTGGAAGTCTTCCCAGACCGCCTCTCCCGCGACCTCGGGGTTGAAGCGGCGGATGCGGAACGTGGCCAGGATGTACGGGGAGTCGGCGAAGCCGGCCTCGGGCGCGCCGGCGCCGTCCGCCTTGTCCAGGGTGGGAGTTGCCATCAGTACTTACGCTCCATCGGCTGGTAGCGGGTCTGGACGACCGGCTTGTAGTCGAGCCGGATCGACTCGGCGCCGTCGTCGCCCACCTCGCGGTACGCCATGGTGTGGCGCATGAAGTTGACGTCGTCGCGGTTGGGGTAGTCCTCGCGGTAGTGACCGCCGCGGGACTCCTTGCGGGCGAGCGCGGAGACGGCCATGACCTCGGCCAGGTCGAGCAGGTTGCCCAGCTCGACGGCCTCCAGCAGGTCCGTGTTGAACCGCTTGCCCTTGTCCTGGATCGAGACGTTGAGGTAGCGCTCGCGCAGCTCCGCGATCTTCTCGACCGCCGTCTTGATCGTCTGCTCGGTGCGGAACACCATCACGTTGGCGTCCATGCACTCCTGCAGCTCCCGGCGGATGTCGGCGACCCGCTCGGTGCCCGTGGAGGCGCGCAGCCGCTCGACCTGGGCGACGACCAGCGACGCCGGGTCCTCCGGCAGCTCGACGTAGTCCGCCTTCTGCGCGTACTCCGCGGCCGCGATGCCGGCCCGGCGGCCGAACACGTTGATGTCGAGCAGCGAGTTCGTGCCGAGGCGGTTCGCACCGTGCACGGAGACGCAGGCGACCTCGCCGGCCGCGTAGAGGCCCGGGACGACGGTGGTGTTGTCGCTGAGGACCTCACCCTCGACGTTCGTCGGGATGCCGCCCATCGCGTAGTGCGCGGTGGGCTGGATCGGGATCGGGTCGGTGTACGGCTCGATCCCGAGGTAGGTGCGGGCGAACTCGGTGATGTCCGGGAGCTTGGCGTCGAGCTGCTCCGGCGGGAGGTGCGTGAGGTCGAGGTAGACGTGGTCGCCCTCGGGACCGCAGCCGCGGCCCTCACGGATCTCCGTGTAGATGGAGCGCGAGACGACGTCACGGGACGCGAGGTCCTTCATGACCGGCGCGTACTTCTCCATGAAGCGCTCGCCGTCCTTGTTGCGGAGGATGCCGCCCTCACCGCGGGCGCCCTCCGTCAGCAGGATGCCCATGCGCCAGATGCCGGTCGGGTGGAACTGGAAGAACTCCATGTCCTCCAGCGGCAGCCCGCGCCGGTAGACCGCGGCCTGGCCGTCACCGGTCAGGGTGTGCGCGTTCGACGTCACCTTGAAGAACTTGCCGGTGCCGCCGGACGCGTAGATCACGGCCTTCGCCTGGAAGACGTGGATCTCACCGGTCGCCAGTTCGTAGGCGACGACGCCCGCCGAGCGCTTGACGCCGTCGATTTCGACGATCAGCTGGTCCAGGACGTAGAACTCGTTGAAGAACTCCACGCCCTGTTTCACGCAGTTCTGGTACAGCGTCTGGAGGATCATGTGGCCGGTGCGGTCGGCCGCGTAGCAGGACCGGCGGACCGGGGCCTCGCCGTGGTTGCGGCTGTGACCGCCGAAGCGGCGCTGGTCGATCGTCCCGTCGGGCGTCCGGTTGAACGGCAGGCCCATCTTCTCCAGGTCGAGGACCGAGTCGATGGCCTCCTTCGCCAGGATCTCGGCGGCGTCCTGGTCGACCAGGTAGTCGCCGCCCTTGACGGTGTCGAAGGTGTGCCACTCCCAGTTGTCCTCCTCCACGTTGGCGAGCGCGGCGGCCATGCCGCCCTGCGCCGCACCGGTGTGGGAGCGGGTGGGGTAGAGCTTCGTCAGGACCGCGGTGCGGCTGCGCTTCGTCGACTCGATGGCGGCGCGCATACCGGCGCCGCCGGCGCCGACGATGACGGTGTCGTACTTGTGGATCTTCATGGGTGGATTACCTCAGCCCCGTGCCTAGCGGATGTTCGGGTCGAAGGTGAAGATCACCAGCGTGCCCAGCAGGATGGTGAACACCGTGGCGGTGTAGAGCAGGCCCTTCAGCCACAGCCGGGTGTTCGCGCGCTCCGCGTAGTCATTGATGATCGTACGCAGGCCGTTGGCGCCGTGCAGCATCGCGAGCCACAGCATCAGCAGGTCCCAGACCTGCCAGAACGGCGAGGCCCAGCGGCCGGCCACGAAGGCGAAGCCGACCTTGGAGACACCGCCGTCCAGCACGAGCTGGATCAGCAGGTGGCCGATGACCAGGACGACCAGGACGATGCCGGACAGGCGCATGAACAGCCAGGCGGCCATCTCGAAGTTGCCCCGGGTGGACTTGGGGGACTTCTTGGTGCGCTTGCGTGGGGCCTCGATGAGGGGGGCCGGGTTGTCGACGCCGTAGAGGGACCGGCCCTCGACGGGGCCGATGCCGGAGGCGGTGGTTTCGGTGGTGGACATGCGCGTCAGCTCCCGAACAGTTCACGAGCGGCGTGGCCGAGGACGGGGTAGATCGCCCCGAGCATCAGCACGACCCAGACGCCGGCGACGGCCCAGAACATCTGCTTCTGGTAGCGCGGGCCCTTCGACCAGAAGTCGACGGCGATGACACGCAGGCCGTTGAGCGCGTGGAACAGGATGGCGGCGACGAGGCCGTACTCCAGGCACGCGACGAGCGGGGTCTTGTAGGTGGCTACGACCTTGTCGTAGTCCTCGGGTGAGACACGCACGAGTGCGGTGTCGAGCACGTGGACGAACAGGAAGAAGAAGATGAGGACGCCGGTGACTCGATGAGCCACCCAGGACCACATTCCTTCCCGGCCGCGGTACAGCGTTCCAGCCGGCACGGAATTACCCTCCGGGAGCGGGGACAGGGCCTGCCGGCTTCGGTGTCGGACGGGCCCGGCCGGGTACGGTCCACCGGCCCCCAGCATCGTAGCCAGCCACTGCGGCCGGGCTTACAGCGGGCCTACCGGTGTGATCAAACTGGCACGCGTACGGGTGAGCGGGCGTGGCATCTGCGGCGCCGTGTCCCGTTATCCACCGTCTGCCGACGTGATGTGGCTGGTCGCGCGGTTTTCCGCGGCCCTCAGGCGGGTCGCCAGCCGCTCCCTCGCCAGTCGGCGGACCTCCTCCGCGGTCTGCACCCGTTCGTCCTCGGGATCGTTGGTCAATCGTGACCGGATGGCCTCCAGGACCCGGTCCAGAGCCTCGTGCGGCGGTACGCCGTCCAGGCAGATCACGAAGACGTGGCCGAACCTCGCCTCGTACGCCGCGTGCGCCGCGTCCAGGGCCAGGTGGGCCGCCTCGTAGGCGTCCTCGGGGAGGGACGGGAGGGGCTCCCCGGTCAGCGCCTCCGCCAGGTCCTCCCGGGTCAGGTCGTACGCCGCCTCGTCGGACGCGGCCAGCAGGGCGTCCACCGTGGGGTAGGGGCGGTGGTCGGCGACGCGGTGGGCCCAGCGGAGGCTGCCCAGACAGCTCAGGAGCAGGTGGACGGCGTCCTCACGGGAGGCCGAGTTGAACCCCTCCGGCGGGGCCGGGACCGGCGCCGTGCGGCTCTGCTCGGGGAGCGCGGGTATGGCCACTCGGCCGGGAAGGTGTGTGGGCGTCACGTGTGTTTCGGCAGGGGAGATGGTGAGAGATGTGCCAGCACGTTATCGATACCGGACAGGACGTGTCCGCTGGACGCCCGAATTTCACCCGCACGGGAGAGTTTCGGAACGTGTGGTGGACGATCCCGACGGGTGACGGGTCGTAGGTTTGACGACGTGAGTCAGCACAGGCGTCGGGCGCCGGCGAAGAAGGCGCGGCAGGCGGTGGGCACCCGGACGGTGGTCGTCTCGGCGGTCGCCGTGACGGTGGTGGCCGGGGTGGGCCTCGGACTGTGGGCCTCCGGAGACGACGGCGGACCGGCGGGGGCGTCGCTGTGGCCCGCGGAGCGGGGGTCCGCGGCGGCCGCCCCCTCCCGCGCGGCGAGCCCGACCCCCACGCCCACCCGCTCGTACGCGCTGTCCGAGGCCCCTCGCACGATCCCCGGCGTGCGCTCGCACACCGCCGCGCGCGGCCCCGGCTGGCGCCCGGCGCGCGGCCGCCGCGTCGTGGTCAACGACGCTGAGCTGGCCGACGAGGGCCGGCTGATCGCCGGCGAGCTGGGCCTGACCTACGCCGGCGAGAAGACCGACGTGCGCGCCGGTGACGTACGGCTGGCGCTCAACGACGACGAGGGCGCGAACCCGGAGTCGTACGCCCTGACCGTGCGCGGTGGGCGCGTGAACATCAGCGGACCCGCGGACTCGGGCGTCTTCTACGGCACCCGCACCCTCAAGCAGGAGGTGCACGCCGGCCGCAGGGCGCCGGAGGGCGTCGTCCGCGACCAGCCGGCCAAGCCGGTGCGCGGCTTCATGCTGGACATCGCGCGCAAGCACTTCACGGCGGCCTGGATCGAGGACCGGATCCGGGAGCTGGGCGACCTGAAGTTCAACCAGCTCGGGCTGCACTTCTCCGACGACCAGGGCTTCCGCATCGCCTCCGACACGCACCCGGAGATCGTCTCCCGCCAGCACCTGACGAAGGCGGAGGTGCGGAAGATCGTCGACCTCGCGGCGAGCCGGCACATCGCCGTCGTGCCCGAGATCGACTCGCCGGGCCACCTCGGGGCCGTCATCGCCGCCCACCCCGACCTCCAGCTGCGCAACGCGCAGGGGGTGGCGACGCGCGGGGCGATCGACATCTCCAAGGACGAGTCGGCGTCGATCGTCGACGACCTGCTGGAGGAGTACGCCGAACTGTTCCCCGGCGGCCAGTGGCACCTGGGCGGCGACGAGTACCAGGCCCTGACGGTGTCCAACCCGCAGGCGTCCTACCCGCAGCTCGCCGCCGCGGCCACGAAGGCGTACGGCTCCGGCGGGACCGTCGCGGACCTGACCACGGGCTGGCTCAACGACCGGGCCGACACCATGCGCGCCCAGGGCCGCACGATGCGGGTGTGGAACGACGGCTTCTTCCGGGGCACGTCCGTGCAGCCCGCCAAGGACCTCCAGGTCGCCTACTGGACCGGCAAGGAGATCGGCGCCCGCCAGCCCGTCGAGTACCTGAGCGCGGGCCGCAAGCTGATCAACTACAACGACGAGTTCCTCTACTACGTCCTCGGGCAGCCCCAGACCTTCGTCTACCCGACCGGGCAGCGGATCTACGAGCAGTGGACCCCGCGCGTGGTGCGCGGGACGCAGGCGGTGCCCGCGAAGTACGACGGGCAGATCCTCGGCGGCACCTTCGCCGTGTGGTGCGACCTGTCGAACTCCCAGACGCAGGACCAGGTCGCGGCCGGCATCCGGATGCCGCTGCGGGCCACGGTCCAGAAGCTGTGGGTTCCGGGGAAGCCGACGCTGTCGTGGACGCAGTTCAAGACCCTGGCGAACGGACTGGGCTGAGACGACCGGGGACGCCGGCCCGGCCGCTGTCCCCGCTGTCCCGGCCGCTGTCCCTGGCCGGTATTCCCGGCCGGCCGGTGTCCCCGGCCGGTGTCCTCGGCCGACGTCCCTGGCCGGTGTCCCCGGCCGACGTCCCTGTCCGGTGTCTCCGGCCGACGTCCCTGTCCGGTGTCTCCGGCCACCCGCCCCCTTCCGGCTTCAATGGGCTCTTTGGCCGAAAACCCTGCATTCCGCGGCTCGACCTGCTTGTGTGGTGCGCCTGTGACACTCCGGGGCCGTTGCACGCAGTAAGGGGAAGTGTGGGCTCCGTATCGGTGTGTGAGCGGCGCCGGAGCCGAACAGGGCCCTCGGAACAGGGAGACGTGGATGAGTCTGGTGGAGCTGATCGCTCAGGCCGACGAACGCGGCCTGGCCGCCAGCGGGTTGGCTTGTTTGGATCGGTGCGTGCCGCTGCTGGGCGGCGACGACGAGAGTCTGCGCCCGCTGTGGGCGAGCCTCGCCGAGCAGGACGCCCGAGAGTGGGCCGAGGGGCTGGAACGGGCGCGGGACCGGCTGGCCGCCGAGGCCGGACCCCCGGACGGACCCCCGGACGGGCCCGAGGACGAGGCCGCCGCGCTGGCCCGCCGGATGCTCATCGCCGCCCCGGCCACGCCGTCCGCCGCCGAGGTGCGGGTCTGGGCCGACGCCTGCTCGGTGGCCGCGCTGCGGATCCACCGCCTCCTGGACCCCCTCGACGACGCCGCGGGCTCCGTCGAGGACCGCCGGGAGGGCCGTACGGGAGGCATGTCGCCGCTCGTCGCCGCCGAACTGCGCCGCCAGGTCACCGTCCTGGAACTACTCGCCGGCCATGGCGCGGGCGGCCTGCGCCGGGCCCTCGACGTGTCCACGGAAGGGCGGCGGGTGCTGCGCGCGGTGGTCTCGCGCCGCAGCCGCAGCGGCAGACCGGCCTGAGATGCGGACGGGCGGCCCGGCGGCCCGGCCGCCCGGCACAGCAGACCGTCGGCCCGGCAGACCGTCGCCCCGGCGGCCCGGCCGCGACAGACCGTCGGTCCGGCAGACCGTCGCCCCGGCGGCCCGGCCGCGACAGACCGTCGGCCCGTCGGTCCGGCAGACCGTCGCCCCGGCGGCCCGCCGGTTCAGAGGACGAGCCACTTCACCACCGCGTCGCCGTAGTACGCGGTCTGCGTGTAGAACGCGGTCAGGTCGCGGTGCGCGGCCGCGAACACCGCGCGCGCCTCGGGCTCCGCGCCGGCCCCGCCGTAGCGCGGCAGCAGCTCGGCGCGGGAGCCGTGCCACAGCTCGTCGAAGTCGGCGGCGCCCAGATAGCCGGCGACCCGCTCCGTCTCGGCGGCCGTGAGCAGGAGGAACGGCGGCCGTCCGTGCGCCGAGTGGAACACCGGCCGGCCGCCGAGGACCACCTGGGCGGGCGGCCCGTCGGCCATGTGGCGCGGCGGGGTGCCGGCGTACAGCAGCTCGTGGTCGAGGTACTGCTTGTCCAGCACCTCCTCGCGATGGCGGCCGACGCGGTCGCGGACCGTCTCCCAGTCGTCCTGGAAGAGCCCCTCCAGCCGCCGGACGTCGTCGCACAGCCGGCCGGGCGGTACCGCGCGCAGATGGAAGTACATGCTCATCACAGGTAGGAGCGCACGGGAGCGGCCAACCGTCACTCCCGGCCCCCGCGCACCCGGTCAAACCCGTTACCTTCTTCGTGGCCTCGCAATGGGGCTCCCGGCCTTCGGCCCCGGTATGACTTGAGCCCCCAGTCGAGATGATCGAAAAGGTGGTGTC